>JAZSAW010000194.1:0-5857 GCA_045602105.1 Candidatus Avilachnospira sp. | reverse complement strand
CAGGATCTGCTCAAGGTCGCCGGTCATGTGGGCAACGCCATGGAAGCACTGGTGTCTGCCGAGCATCCGGAGATCGAAAAAATCAAGGCAGTGATGAAGGACTGCGGTGCGCTGGGCACAGCCATGACAGGCTCCGGCGCGGCGGTATTCGGCATCTTTGACGCCTTCGATATGGCGGCCATGGCCAGCATGGAGCTGATGGCCAATTGCCGGACGTATTTGTCCCGCAACGTATAAAACCCAAAAACACCGTCCATACTGTAAGAAAATCTTACATACGGACGGTGTTTTGTATGACGAAAAAACGATGGATATTGTGTTTGTCTGCCCTGATGGCGGCATTGTGCTGTACAGCGGCGGCTTTGCAGAGCCAGCAACAGACCATGGCGGATAAGCTGATTCGCCTGCACGTGGTGGCCAATTCCGATACACAGCAGGATCAGGCGGTGAAACTGCAGGTTCGTGACGCGGTGCTGGCGGTGACCGAGCCTCTTTTGCAGGAAACAGATGAGCCGGAGGAAGCACTCCTAGAGGCACTTCCGGAGATCCGTGACGCTGCCGAAGCCTGCCTGAGAGCGGAGGGCTTCTCCGAAGCTGTGCAGGTGTCCTTTGGTATGGAACGGTTTCCCACCCGGCATTATGAGGGGTTTTCCCTGCCTGCCGGGGTCTATCGCTCCCTGCGGGTGACCATCGGCGCGGGAGAGGGGCATAACTGGTGGTGCGTGGTCTTTCCCTCCATCTGCTTCCGGGCGACCTCTGCGGAGCTGGAACAGGCGGCGGAAACTGCCGGATTTACCCGGGAGGAAGTCCGGCTCATCACAGAGGATGGCGGAGGCTATGTGCTGAAATTCAAGGCGCTGGAACTGCTGGAGCAATGGAAAAGCCGGATATTTTCCTGAACTTGGTGATTTTGTCACGGATAACCGGTATAATTTACGGTATGATGAAACCACAAAACAACCAAGGAGGAATGAACAATGTTGCATTTGAATAAAGACAACTTCAAAGAAGAGGTATTGCACAGCGAAAAAACTGTCCTGCTGGACTTCTGGGCAAGCTGGTGCGGTCCGTGCCGGATGGTTTCCCCCATTCTGGACGAGATCGACGCAGAACGCCCGGACCTGAAGGTCTGCAAGGTCAATGTGGATGAAGAGCCGGAGCTGGCTGCCCAGTACGGTGTTATGACCATTCCCACCCTGATGGTGGTGAAAAACGGTGAGATCACCGCCCGCTCCGCCGGGGCAAAGCCGAAAAATCAGATTTTGGCTATGGTATAACGAAACGCCCCACAGAAATGTGGGGCGTTATTCTATCCAAGCTGTTCAATTTCGCACACAGTCAGGACGCCGTCCTGTACCCGGAAGCGGAAGTCATAGCCACCGAAGGCTACGCCATAGACCCGATCCGGGTCATTCTGATAAGACGGGCGGGGATCTTGTGCCAGAAGTCCCAAAACGGCTTCCCTAAGACGGGCGGGGACTTGCGCCAGAAGCTCGTCGGGGAACACCACCTCAAGTCCATAATCCCGCACCGGGTCGGCAAAACCGCCCACTGCGTCGGGATGGCTGTCCGTGTAGGGAAGATAGGGCTTAATGTCCAGTAGAGGCGTGCCGTCCATCAGGTCGGCGCCGGCGACCCGGAGGACAGGTCCGTCCTTGGTGTGCAGGTCAATGCCCAGAAGTCTGACGGAAGAAAGTCCGATGGGATTGGGGCGAAAAGGGGAGCGGGTGGCAAAGACGCCCATGCGGGTCTTTCCGCCCAGTCGGGGAGGCAGTACCGTGGGAGACCAGCCGTCCCGGATGGCTTCGGTGAAGATCCATACGAGCCACAGATGAGAGTAGCCCTCCAGACCCCGCAGGGCATCGGGATTGCGGTATTCCGGGGCAAAGATAATGCGGGATTCCACCTGCTCCACCAGCCCGCTTTGCCGGGGGATACCGAACTTGGCGGTGTAATCGTTGTGGATATGGGCAATGGGCTGAAATTTCATGACAACGCTCCTTTGTACCCTGTATGATACATCATTATATCACGGTTTCAGGAGATTTTCCACACTGTGTGCGCCTTGACAAAAGCCGTAAAAAAGTTGTACCATGATAAAAATGAAATAGGGGGGGATAGATTTGAAAACATATGATGTGACCGGCATGAGCTGTGCCGCCTGCTCTGCCCGGGTGGAAAAAGCGGTCAGCCAGTTGGCGGGAGTCACAGAATGTTCGGTAAATCTGCTGACCAATTCCATGACCGTTGCCGGAGATGTTTCGGCAGAGACGGTCGTGGAGGCTGTCCGTCAGGCGGGCTACGGTGCATCGGTCAGGGGAGAAAAGGCAAAAACGACTACCCCCGAAACCGGGAAAAAGCCGGTGCTGAAGCAAAGACTGCTGTGGTCGCTGGTTTTTTTGCTGGCGCTGATGTATCTGTCCATGGGACACACCATGTGGAACTGGCCACTGCCTGAGGTATTGGCGGGAAACCCCATGGCACAGGGGCTTTGCCAGTTGCTTCTCACTGCTTTGGTGCTGGTCATCAACCAGAAATTCTTCATCAGTGGCTTTACCGCCCTGTGGCATGGCGCGCCCAATATGGATACTTTGGTGGCACTTGGCTCTGCCGCCGCCTTTGTTTACAGTACCGGTGTGCTGTTCATCATGACCGGGTCCTCTGCGCCTGCCCATGGACTGCATGATCTGTATTTTGAATCTGCCGCAATGATCCTGACCCTCATTACCGTGGGCAAAATGCTGGAAGCCCGGGCAAAGGGCAAAACCACGGACGCCCTGAAAAGCCTGATGGATCTTGCCCCCAAGACGGCAACAGTCCTGCGGGACGGCAAGGAGACGGTCATCCCTGTGGAGCAGGTCAGAAAGGGCGATGTATTTGTGGTGCGCCCCGGAGAGAGCATCCCTGTGGACGGGGAAGTTCTGGAGGGTCACAGCGCTGTCAACGAATCTGCCCTGACCGGAGAAAGTATCCCGGTAGATAAGCAGGCGGGAGATCCGGTTTCTGCCGCCACAGTTAACCAGTCAGGCTTTCTGACTTGCCGTGCCCAACGGGTGGGAGAGGATACCACCTTGGCCCAGATCGTCCGTATGGTCAGCGACGCCGCCGCCTCCAAAGCACCCATTGCCAAGGTAGCGGACAAGGTGTCCGGGGTCTTTGTGCCGGTGGTCATGATCATCGCGCTGGTCACCACCGTCATCTGGCTGTTGACCGGACAGAGCTTTGGCTATGCGCTGGCTCGGGGCATTTCCGTGCTGGTCATCAGCTGTCCCTGCGCCCTGGGTCTGGCCACCCCTGTGGCCCTTATGGTAGACAGCGGAAAAGCCGCAAAGCATGGCATTTTGTTCAAAACCGCGGTTTCTCTGGAAGAGACCGGAAAAATTAAAATCGTTGCGTTGGACAAGACCGGCACCATTACCGCCGGTATGCCTCAGGTGACGGACATCCTGCCGGTGCAGGGGACAAGGGAAGAATTGCTGACTTTGGCGGCCTCTCTGGAAGCCAAAAGCGAGCATCCTCTGGCCAAGGCGGTTCTGGAGCAGGTGCAGGAGGAAAAGCTGAGCCTGTTGCCGGTGACAGAATTTGAAGCTCTGCCCGGCAGTGGCCTGCGGGGACTCTGCGAGGGCAAGTGGCTCTGCGGCGGAAATCTGACCTATGTGCAGACCGTGACGGATGTGCCTCAGCAGGTCAAAGAGCAGGCGGAAAGCTTGGCCTCTCAGGGTAAGACCCCGCTGTTTTTCTGCCGGAATGGTGAGCTTCTGGGAATCATCGCCGTAGCGGATGTGCTGAAAGAGGACAGCGCCCGGGCTATCAGCGAGCTCCGGGATATGGGCATCCGGGTGGTCATGGTCACCGGGGATAACCGGCGGACAGCCGACGCCATCGGCCGACAGGCCGGAGTGGACGAGGTCATCGCCGAAGTTCTGCCTGCGGGCAAGGAGGCGGTCATCCGTGAGCTTAGCGGGCAGGGGAAGGTGGCGATGGTCGGTGACGGCATCAACGATGCCCCTGCTCTGACCCGTGCTCATGTGGGCATCGCCATCGGCGCAGGAGCGGATGTGGCCATTGATGCTGGTGATGTGGTACTTATGAAAAGCCGGCTGACCGATGTGCCGGCGGCCATCCGCCTGAGTCGGGCGACTTTGCGGAATATCCACCAAAATTTGTTCTGGGCATTTTTCTATAATGCCATCGGAATCCCTCTGGCGGCAGGTGTGTTTATCCCCATTCTTGGCTGGGAGCTGAGTCCCATGTTCGGGGCGGCCGCCATGAGTCTGTCCAGTTTTTGTGTTGTGTCCAATGCCTTACGGCTTAATTTGATTTCCATTCATCCCAAAAAGGAGGGTAAAACCATGAAGAAAACCATGAAGATCGAAGGCATGATGTGCCCCCATTGCTCCGGTAGAGTCAAGCAGACGCTGGAGGCTTTGGAAGCGGTAGAAACGGCAGAAGTCAGCCATGAAAGCGGAACTGCCGTGGTGAGCCTGAAATCCGCTATTGCTGACAGCGAACTGAAAGCCGTGGTGGAAGCTCAGGGCTATCCTGTTACAGAAATTTGCTAAATACAAAAACGCGGAAGACATCGTCTTCCGCGTTTTTGTTCGTTTTACTTTTTCAGTTTGTTATCCACGGTGTCTTTCAGAACGGCAGTAAAGGCTTCGAAGCTCATAGCGCCCAGCTCGCCGTCTACCCGGTTGGTGGGAGAGACTGTGCCGGCTTCCATATCCCGGTCGCCCACAACGACCATGTAGGGCACTTTTTCCAGACGGGCTTCCCGGAGCTTTTTGCCGATCTTCTCGTTGCGGAAGTCCACTTCCGTGCGGAAGCCCTGGGCATTGAGCTTGCGGGACATTTCCGCGCAGTAGTCGGCGGCACGGTCTGTGACCGGCAGGAAACGCACCTGCTCAGGCGCCATCCAAGTGGGCAGTGCGCCGGCATAGGTCTCAATGAGGTATGCCAGGGTGCGCTCGTAGCAACCAAGAGAGGTTCTGTGGATGATATAAGGAGTCTTTTTCTGACCGTCGGCATCGGTGTATCCCATGCCGAACTTCTGAGCCAGAAGCATATCGATCTGAATGGTGACGATGGTATCTTCCTTGCCGAAGACATTGTGGTACTGGATGTCCAGCTTAGGGCCGTAGAAGGCGGCTTCGTCAATGCCCACTTCATAATCCACACCCAGATCATCCAGAATGGCCTTCATGGTACTCTGGGCATGATCCCACTGCTCTGCAGTACCCTCATATTTGGCAGTGTTGTTGGGATCCCACTGAGAGAAGCGGAAGGTGCAGTTGTCCAGCATGCCTACGGTATCCAGCACATATTTGGCCAGCTCCAGACAGCCCTTGAACTCCTCCTCCAGCTGATCGGGACGCAGGACAAGGTGACCCTCGGAAATGGTGAACTGGCGGACACGGATCAGACCGTGCATCTCGCCGGAATCCTCGTTGCGGAACAGAGTAGAGGTCTCGCCCAGACGCATGGGAAGGTCCCGGTAGCTACGGGCACGGTTGAGATAGACCTGATACTGGAAGGGGCAGGTCATGGGACGCAGAGCGAAGCACTCCTTGGCCTCATCGTGGGGGTCGCCCAGAACGAACATGCCGTCCAGATAGTGATCCCAGTGGCCGGAGATCTTATACAGATCGCTCTTGGCCATCAGAGGGGTCTTGGTCAGCAGATAGCCGCGCTTCTGCTCCTCATCCTCGATCCAGCGCTGCAAGGTCTGAATGACTCTTGCGCCCTTGGGCAGCAGGATGGGCAGACCCTGGCCGATCTCCTCAACGGTGGTGAAATACTCTAGCCCGCGACCCAGCTTGTTGTGGTCGCGCTTGCGTGCTTCCTCAAGTGCTTCCAG
>JAZSAW010000193.1:0-12160 GCA_045602105.1 Candidatus Avilachnospira sp. | reverse complement strand
CCGCCGATTGCACTCATAACGCACACATGTACTATATCCTTCTGGACGATCTGGATACCCGCACCAGATTGATCAGCCACCTGAAGCAGAATGAAATCTGCGCGGTCTTCCATTACATTCCGCTGCACTCTGCAAAGGCTGGTCTGAAGTACAGCCGTTTCCACGGTGAAGACCGTTATACCACGGCATTGAGTGAGCGCTTGGTTCGTCTGCCACTGTATTACGGTTTGCAGGAAAGCGAAGCTCAGCGCATCATCGACTGCGTGTATGACTTTTTCAAGTAAAATCTGAAAGAATGGTTAAAAGGCGTCTGCAAATGCAGACGCCTCTTTGCGCAATAGATTAGTAGGTGATCACGCGGTGCAGGATGCAGGCCATTTCGGCACGGGTAATGTTGTTCTTGGGGTTCACATTATTGTTGTTGCCGACGATGACGCCGTGACCCACCAGATTGCTGATGGCAGTCTTGGCGTAGGCGCTGATCTTGTTGTAATCCTTGAAGGAAGAAGCGGAGACATTGGAGTCATACTCCAGCTCACGGTTCATCTCTTCCAGAGTACGGTAGATCAGAGTCATGGCCTCTTCACGGGTGATGTTGGCCTTGGGGTTGTACTTGCCGTTGGTACCGTTGGAGATGCCCAGATACTTGGCAACGCCCACAGCATGGTAGGTCTCCTGAGAGTACTCGGTGTTACCCTTTACCATATCGTTGAAATTATCCTTGACATTGTAGTCGCTGTAATCCTCGGCCAGGAATGCGCGGTAGAGCATCAGCATGAAGTCACCGCGGGTGATATTGGCGCTGGGGTTGTAGTAGCGGTTGTAGCCCTTGACGCTACCCTGAGAGATCTCGTCGTAGTACAGGAAGTCCACAGAGTCGTAAGCCCAGTTGTAGGATCTGGTCATATCGGCGAAGACGTCACTTTCGGTCTTCTGCTTCACCGTGTAGGTCAGCGTGCCATCATAGGGATTCTTGCCGTTGGAGTCATAAGCGGTGTACTTCAGGGTGATCTTGCCGTAGTACTCAGCGGCAGGCACCACAATGACGTAGCTCAGGGCGTCGTTGGTGTAGTTGCTGGTGCTGTAGTACAGCTTCTGGTTGTAAGGCACCTTCTGACCCTTGGAGATCAGGCTACCCTTACCGTCAGAGCCTTCGGGCACGCGGAAGAACAGGCTGACCTCTTCCACATCGGGCACTTCGAAGATCACATAGGACAGATTCTGACCCTTGGCGGTCTTATAGTTCTCTGCGATCTGCTTGGCATAGGTGGTGCCAATGTAAGTACCGCGGGAGGTGATCTCGTTGCCGGACTCGTTCACATGGATGACCACGACGCCGGAAGCACTTTCGGAGGTCTCCTCGCCGTAAGCGGTGAAGGGAATGGTCACATCGTACTCATAGGTCTTCTTGCTGTCGGGCACGAAGGTCAAAGAGCCCAGGTCTTCCTTATTGGTGCCCTTGGTGTAAGTGCCGTAATAGAACTGATCGTTGACACTGGCCAGATAGCTGGAGGAAGTGCTGGAAGTGCTGGTATAGAGCTTGCCGTCGGAAGCAGAGCCGAACTTCACAAACTCCAGATCGCTGTAATAGCGATCATTTCTTTCTTCCCAGTAATTCTCCCAGAACTCATTGAAGTCCCGCTCAAGGACAGTCACGGACTTGTTGTAGGTGGTGGAGTAGGTGATGTCGCCGTCGCCGGAGCCATCATAGTCGATCTCCATATAGCCACGGATCAGAGGCATATCGCCGTAATCGGAGTTGGGAACTACGGTGTAGTAGAACGCAGCAGAGCCGTAAGTGCCGGCAGTGAAGATGGTTTGGGAGAGGTTGGTCGCGCTGATGGCGCTGGAATGGGAGATGTTGGACAGAGTGCCCTCAATGGTATCCAGACCGGAGATCAGCACATTGTAGCCGGACACGATGTTGGAGCCGGTGGTGCTGACAAGGCCATACAGCATCTCGTCGGCAACATGCTTGTTTTCCTTGTTGTCGGTGGCATAGCGGAAGGACATGGTCTTTGCGCCATCGGGCATGGTGACCTTCACGTCGTTGTTCAGGTAGAAGGACACATAGGACACACATTCGCCGACCAGAGTTTCACCATCGTAAGCCTTGATCTGAACCTGAGCGGCTGCGGGATAGCTGCCGGAGAGGGTAAAGGTGCAGGACTTGCCGTTGGAGGCCACAGACTTGGAGATCGCGCCGGTGCGAGTCTGCTTGACGATGTCGAAGGTATAGCTGTCCACAGTATTGGAAGCGCTGTAGCTGGGGGTCAGGGTGACCTTGGAGCCATTGTAAGCAGTGTTGGACTGAGCAGTACAGGTCACATCGCCGGCGGGAACATAGACATTGAAATAAACGGGATCAACGCCTTCCACATTGGTGCAGGTCACCTTGATTCTCTCGGTGCCGGGGTTCTTGCCGAGGAACCGGAGACCGGTGCCGGTGGCGGTGGTGATCTTCACAATATTGGATTCAACCGGGTCGCCGGTAGCGATTTCTGCCTTGAACTGAGCCGTCGTGCCGGTGGTAAAGCTGGCGGGCTTGAAGGTCAGCTCGGGGAATACCTGATCGTAATCACCCTTTTTCACCTGCAGATCGCTGATGGGCTTGATCTCAGGCGTGCCCTCCTCAACGGTGATGGTGACTTCGTTGGAGGTAATGGCAGACGCACCAGTACCGTAGGTCGCAGTGATCTTGGTCGTACCGGCCTTCACGCCGGTGACTTCGCCACTGGTAGAAACGGTGGCAACAGAAGTGTCAGAGGAATGCCAGACCAGAGCGCTGGTGTCCGCACCGGCGGGAGTGGTGGTGGCAGTCATCTGTGCGGTGGTAGCGTTCTTGCCAATGGTGATGGTGCTCTTATTGGCAGAGATGGTGATCGCAGTGGGAACAGCAGTGACCGCGACAGTGAGGCTGTCACTTCTGACCTGAGCAGGCGTCAGGGCTTCATCGGCAGGGTTTTTAGCGGTGAAGCTGACGGTGCAGTAGAACGTATGGTTTACCGCATCCTCGATCTTCATGGTAACAGTATCGGTGTCACCGGGAGTGCCCTGATTCCAGCGGTAAGTAACATCAAACTTGCTGGCATCATAGTTCGCCACATCGACGGACACGGTGATGGTCTCACCCAGAACAGCAGACTCAGGGCCGTCAATGGTGACCGTGGCAACATCGGGAGTGGGGGTAGGCGTGGGCTCGCCACTGCCTTCGGGAGGAGTGGTGGAATCCTCCGTGGCCAGAGCCATGGGGACAACACTCAGGAGCATAGCCAGAACCAGAAGCAGGCTCAGGGCTTTGGAGAATGTTTTCTTCATTGTTTGTACCTCATTCTTTCCATTAGTTGTAAATTCATGTTGTGAATTTTATGGACACATTCTAGCACATTTTTGCGCATTTGTGAAGTGTTTTTCAAAGAATTCATCGAATCTTCAAAAATATTATGTCAATCCACAACATCTGGTATATTAGACGAAGCCCAAACCACAAAAGTTCCCGGTTTTGGAGAAAAATTTTTATTTCCCATAGACAAACGCCGTTGGCCCTTATCTATTCACGCTTATCTCTTATCTATTATCTCTTATCTAACAAAAATGCCCCCCGGCGGATGCCGGGGGGCAAAAGGTTATTCGCGATACTTCAGGTTCTACTCAGATTACAGAGAATCGTCGTAGTTGCTGCCTTCCATACGAGAGCTGGTGTCCCAGAAGTTGTGGGCATTGCCAGTGATCTGATAGAGCTCCTCAACCTGCTCGGTCTCTTCATTCAGGACCATGTAGCCGGTGTAGAAGGTGTCAGCGGAGGGGCCAACATACTCATCGGGATCGAAGTCGGGATCCAGTCTGTCTTCGACAGGCTCCCAACCAACCAGACCCTCGGACTCACGGATGTCAACATAGACCTGCTCAGCAACAACCTTGGTGCTGGTAGCGAACAGAGTCCAGACAGCGGCGTCGGAGGCCAGCTCATACATCTTGTAAGTAGTATGAGTTGCGTCGTTGAAGACCTTCACATAGATCTCGTCGTCGGCGACAGCCCAAGTGTAGTCAACCATCTCGATCTCGTTCTCCTCAGCCTCTTCAGCCAGGACATAAACGTTGTAACGCTCGCCGCTGTAAGTCATTTCGACGTTCAGGTAAACCAGGGAGTTCTCGTACAGATAGCCGGGCATGAAGGGAGCAACGGTAGTGCCGGAAGCAGCCTCTTCATAGGTGGCGATTGCATCGGGATCAGCCAGGATGACGCTGTTGACACCATCAACGATAGCATCGTAGCAGACATAGTCCTTACCGAAGATGTTCTCCCACTTGGTCTCGAAGCCGTGGCCTCTGGACTGAGTCAGGATCATGAAGTGCTCAGCACCGGTGGTGTAGCGGGCATCGATGAAGACATAAGTAGCGAACTCGGGATGATCTTCGTCAACGAAGTACTGGATGTTGGTGAAGGTGGTGTTGGAACCGTTGGACAGATCCTCTGCCACGAAGGTAGCGGGCAGGTTCTTGTAGCCGGTGACCTGCTGGTAGGCATAGGGAGCTCTACGATCGCCGGTCAGGGTACGGATCATGAAGACGGTGTTGCGGTTGGCGTGGATCTCGCCTTCCTTCAGCTCGAAGGATTCGGGATTCAGCACAGTGCCCTCGGTAGCGAAGGTACCGACCATGTACTTGCCCTGGATCTCAGCCAGAGTGTCGTCAGCAACGTCGTAGTCCTCGCCTTCGATGGTAGCCAGAACGGGCTCTTCATCCACATTGGTGGTCATAGCGACCAGAGCGGCGGGGCCTCTGTTCTGCTCGGCGCCGCCGACCAGAGTGTCAACATCGTAGCGAGCCAGCAGCTCAGCCATGTAGTTGTAAGTAACCACGTCGATCTCGATCTCGGCAGCAACGACTTCGCCGTCAGCGCCGTAGGGAGCAGCAACAGCAGTGTACTTGTTGTAGCCCTGAGCAACACCGGTGCTGGGATTCAGCACGGAGCCCAGGTTGGTGGAGGTCACGTCGTTCTCTTCGATGACCATGATGTTCAGGTCAGCGTCTTCAACGTGCTTCTGCCAGAAGATCAGGTAGCCGTACTCATCCAGGTACAGGTCGAACAGGTGATCGGTGCCGATCACGTCGATCATGTCGAACTGGCTGATTTCAGCATCCAGAGCAACACCCATGACAGCTCTGGTGGAGAACTGAGCATTGAAGGTGTTGGCATAGTTGTAGGACTCGCCGTCAGCGATAACATAGCTGGCGTTGGGGTTCTGCCAATAGTTGGCATTGAAAGCGAAGCCGGACTCGATCTCAGCAACAACAGGAGTGATAGCCTGGATGTCGTGGAGGTTGTCGGATTCGTTGTCGGAAGTCAGACCGTAGATGTTGTCCTGGATCTGCTTGTTGCAGATGTGGTACAGAACGATGTCGTCCTCTTCCAGATCGTACTCGTTCAGACGATACTTCTCGCCGCTCTCCAGCTCGAAGTAGTTGTAGTAGGTGCTGACATTGGTGACGCGGCTGACCCAGGTGTTGATGATAACAACATCACGGATCACTTCGCCAGCAAAGACAGTGTTGTAAACTTCGACCAGAGTGCCGTTACCGACGTTAGCGAAGTCAGCAACAGTTCTCAGCTCGCCGTCAACATAGACTTCCCATTCGCCCACGAGAGCCTCTTCCATGGTCTCTTCGCGATCACGGATGGTCATGTTGACCAGAGTGCGGCGCAGAGTGTTGGAGTCGGGAGCAGTCATAACAGTCTCGGCTTCCAGAGCATAGAAAGCGGAGAACTCAGCGTTGGCAACAGGAGTGTAGGACCACAGGTAGCCGGGACGGCCGAAGCAGTCACGAGCGAAGTCCACATCCAGACCATCGATGATGGTGTACAGGGGAACAGTGGAGATCACGGCGTTGCAGTAAGCAATTTCATAGCCGTCCTTCTCTGCATCGGGCAGGGAGATGAACTCCTCGTCGAAGTACAGAGAGTTGGTGATCTTGATGATGCTCTCGCCCAGGTAACCAACGATCATGTTGGCCTTCAGAGCGTTCAGCATCAGCTGAGCAGCCTCGTCACGGGAAGCGGCAGCGTGGGGATCGAAGCCTTCCATGGCTTCCATCAGGCCCATCTTGGTGGCGTCACGCAGGACGTTGGTCTTCCAGTTGGAGCCAACATAGCCCTGCTCCTTGGCATCATAACCCAGGACGCACAGCAGCATCTTCATGACTTCGATGCCGGTGACCTTGCCATCGGGATCGAAGGTGGTGGCGTTGCGGCCAGCCACGATGCCCAGCTGAGCGCAGTAGGCGATGTAGCCTTCGGCCCAGGAGCCCTTGACGTCAGCGAACTTGTTAGCGCCGCTGAACAGAGCAGAGTTGTCTTCGCCGCCGTTATTCAGGACAGCGATCATCTTGGCCATCTCATCACGGTCGACATCGTCGGTGGGATGATAGGCACCGTCGTAACCCTTCAGGATACCGACGGCAGAGAGGACATCGACGGCTTCGACATACTTGATCTCAGCAGCGTCGGAGTAGTCCTCGCTGGTCTTGGCGCTGGCCATGGCGACGAAGCTAAACAGAGTAGCAACGACCAGGATCAGAGCCAGAACTTTGCGAAAGTTCTTCATTTGAGGTTTCCTCCTAGTTAATATTTGACCCAGAGCGGTGAGGCCCAGAATCATTACGATGGTATCATAACTGAGCCTTTTGGAAAAAGCAAGCCCTCCGGGCGTTTTGTAACATAACTGTAATATTGCGGAAGAAATGTTACAAACATATAGGAAAAGGAACGGCACGCAGGCCGTTCCTTTTCCTGTTATTCTTCCACAGGCACCAGAGCGATGTGCAGTTCATCCAACTGCTTCTGCTCCACCGTACCCGGTGCGCCCATCATAATATCCTGGGCGTTCTTGTTCATGGGGAAGGGGATGATCTCCCGGATGGATTCCTCACCGGCCAGCAACATGACCATCCGATCCACGCCGGGGGCAATGCCCGCATGGGGAGGCGCGCCGTAGGTGAAGGCGTTATACATGGCGGGGAATTTGGACTTCACATCCTCCTCACCCAGACGGACCATCTCAAAGGCCTTGATCATGATCTCCGGGTCGTGGTTCCGCACAGCGCCGGAGGACAGCTCCACGCCGTTGCAGACCAGATCGTACTGGAAAGCGGTAATGGACAGGGGATCGACCTCGCCGTTTTTCGCCTTTTCCAGAATCTCCAGACCGCCGTTGGGCATGGAGAAGGGGTTATGGCAGAATTCCAGCTCACCGGACTCCTCGCCGATCTCGTACATGGGGAAGTCCACGATCCAGCAGAACTCATAGCGTTCCTTATCCATATGACCCTCGCAGGCGTAGCCCAGCTTGGTGCGCAGGACGCCGGCAGTCTTCTGGGCAGCCAGCTTCTTACCGGCGGTGAAGCCCACGAATGCACCGGGCTTCAGATCCAGAGTGGAAATAACTTCGTCCTTGCGCTCCGTCAGGAATTTGGCGATACCGCCGGCCAGCTCGCCCTGCTCGTCCACCTTGACCCAGTAGACCTTGTTGCCGGACTGGACTTCCACGTCGGCACAGAGCTTATCGATGGCCTTTCTTGCCAGCTTGCAGTCAGGCACGACCACAGCCTTGACGGTGTTGCCGGCAAAGGGCTCGAAGCCACAGTTATTGAACTGCGTGGCATCCTGCACAATCAGATCAATACGCAGATCGGGCTTGTCCGAGCCGTAGGTCTCCATGGCCTCCACAAAGCCGATGCGCTTGAAGGGGGCGGAGGAGGCAATATCATACTTGCCGTACTTGGCGAAAATGGGAGGCAGAACGTCCTCCAGAATGGCAAACACGTCATCCTGAGAGGCAAACGCCATTTCCATATCCAGCTGATAGAACTCACCGGGACTGCGGTCGCCACGGGCATCCTCATCCCGGAAGCAGGGGGCGATCTGGAAATAGCGGTCGAAGCCGGAGGTCATAAGAAGCTGTTTGAACTGTTGGGGTGCCTGAGGCAGAGCGTAGAACTTGCCGGGATGCTTCCGGGCAGGCACCAGATAGTCACGGGCGCCCTCAGGGCTGGAAGCCGTCAGGATGGGGGTGGTGATCTCCAAGAAATCATGGGCGGTCATGGCGGCCCGCAGGGCGGAGACCACATTGCACCGCAGAACGATATTCTGCTTGACGGCGGGATTGCGCAGATCCAGATACCGATGCTTCAGACGCAGGGTCTCATCGGCCTCCCGGCTGCGGTTGATCTCAAAGGGCAGTTCGTTGTGGCGGCAGCGACCCAGAACTTCGATCCTGCTGGGCACGACCTCCACATCGCCGGTGGCCTGCTTGGGGTTTTTGCTGTCACGCTCACGGACAACGCCCTCCACGGAGATGGTGGTCTCCTTGTTCAGGGACTTGATGATGTTCATCATGTCCTCGGTCTCCACCACCACCTGCGTCGTGCCGTAGAAGTCACGGACCACCACAAAGGCGAAGTTTGCGCCGACGGCACGGACATTTTCCATCCAGCCGACGATCTTGACCTGCTGTCCCACGTGCTCCAGACGGAGCTCGTTGCAGGTATGGGTACGGGATTGCATCATGATTATCAGTCCTTTTCCGAATTTGATTCTATCTTATTGGTGTTCCACGATCACTGTGCCGGTGTTTTTCTCTGCCAGACCGGCCTGAATGTGGCGGATGGCCTCCTCGGGAGACAGGGTCACCTGCTCGCCCTTGGACAGATCCTTGACGGAGCAAGTGCCGGCGCTGATCTCGTCCTCGCCCAAAAACACCGCATAGGGGATGCCCAGCTTGTCGGCATAGGACATTTTGGCCTTGAATTTCTTCTGCTCACAGTAAAGCTGGACACGGATACCCTGCCCGCGAAGCTGGGTAGCCAGTTGGATGGCAGGGGTCAGATCATCGGTCATGGGCAGGACAAGGACGTCTGCCGGGGCGGTGTTCAGGGTCTCACTGAGCATATTCTGCTCACCCAGCACATAAAACAGTCGGGTCAGGCCGATGGAAATGCCCACACCGGGAAGCTGTTTATCAATATAGTATTCCGCCAGATTGTCGTAACGACCGCCGGAGCAGATAGAGCCGATCTCCGGATGATCCAGCATACAGGTCTCATAGACTGTGCCGGTATAGTAGTCCAGACCACGGGCGATGGTCAGGTCAACGGCAAAGTTCTCCTCCGGCACGCCAAAGGCGGACAGATACCGAGTGACCGTGGTCAGTTCGTCCAGACCCAGATCCAGAAGCTCATTTTTGCCCCGGTAGGCTTCCAACGCGGTCATGACCTGCGCGTTTGTGCCGGTGATGGCCATAAAGTCCAGAATAGCCTTTGCCTGCTCATCCGTCAGCCCCAGATCCTCGGTCAGCAGGACGGCTACCTTTTCCGCGCCGATCTTTTCCAGCTTGTCCACCGTTCGCATAATATCCCCGGACTGCTCCGAAAGACCCAGAGAGGCGTAGAAGCCGTTGAGGATCTTGCGGTTGTTGACCCGAATCTGGAAACGGGTCAGACCCAGGGTATGGAAGGTCTGGTAGATGATGGCGGGAATTTCCGCCTCGTTGATGATGTCCAGCTTGCCGTCACCGATGATGTCGATGTCCGCCTGATAGAACTCCCGGACGCGTCCCCGCTGTGCCCGCTCGCCCCGGTAGACCTTGCCGATCTGATACCGGCGGAAGGGGAAAGCCAGCTCGCCGTAGTGGAGGGCCACATACTTGGCCAGAGGCACAGTCAGGTCAAAGCGCAGAGCCAGATCGCTGTCGCCTTTCTGGAAGCGGTAGATCTGCTTTTCGGTCTCTCCACCGCCTTTGGCCAGCAGGACCTCGGCAGATTCGATGGCCGGGGTGTCCAGAGGTGTGAAGCCGTAGCGGGCGTAGGTGCTCCGCAGGACCTCCATGACCCGCTCCATCTGGACCTGAGGGCCGGGGAGCAGTTCCATAAAGCCGGAGAGTGTTCTGGGTTTGATGGATGCCATAATCGTGTTTCCTTTCTGGTAAAAAAAGATACTCTCATCCCATGGTCTTCTCATGGGACGAGAGTATGCCGTGCATACTTCGTGGTGCCACCCACGTTCAGGGAAAATTCCCCCTCAGTCTCCGCCTTTCGCGGCGGCGCGTGGCTCGGCGGGTGTCCTTCCTCCGGTACTTCTGGCAGAAGGCTTTCAGCCGTGGCCTTCCTCTCTTTGGCCCAGTACCGGGCTACTGCTCCCGCGTCATGGCCGGTGTGCTTATCGCAGGGTCTTTTTGGGCCGGATCATTTCTCTCCAGTCCAGATCGCCCCGCTGCAGACCTAAGATCAGCATTTCCGCCGACGCCGCGTTGGTGGCGCAGGGGACATTGTAGCTGTCGCACAGGTGCAGGGTCTGCATCACCCGCTGATCCTCCCAAGGGTCGGTACAATTGGGGTCCGCGAACAGCAAAACCATATCGATCTCATTATAGGCGATCCGCACATCCACCTGCTGATGTCCGCCCTGATGGCTGGACAGGAACAGGGACACAGGCAGTCCCGTTGCCTCCGCCACCAGACGGCCGGTGGTGGCCGTGGCAGAGAGGTTGTGCCGGGACAGAATACTCTTATAGGCAGTGCAGAACTGCACCATCAACTCTTTTTTCTTATCGTGCGCCATCAGGGTAATGTTCATAGGCTCACCTCATTGTCGTCGTGGTTATTTCTCTATCTGCAACAGGGGCTGTTTTTCCCCCATGAGCCGGCGGGCAATATGCCGGCAGGCGGCCGCCGCTCCGTGTTTGGATCTGGAAGCCAGAAGCAGAGCCTTGCCCTTTGCCGCCGCCATGGCGACTGCCTCGTCCTCCGGGACGATGCCAAGCAGTGGCAGTCCCACCGTGTCCATGCAATCGTCTACCGTAAGCTTGTTTTTCTGGAAAAACCGCAGGCGGATTCGGTTGACCACCAGTTTGGTCTCCGCCTGAGAATACTGCTCGATCATATCTGCCGTCCGGGCGCCGTCCCGCAAAGCGGCGGGCTCACCGCCGGAGACTACCATAGCCAGCTCCGCCCAGCGGACTGCCAGACGAAAGCCTGCGCCGACGCCGGCGGGGGCATCCAGAATACACCAGTCGTATTCCTGACGCACCTGCTCCAGAAACCGCCCGAAGGTCTCCTCATCCAGCTCTTCCGGGGTACGGGTCACAGGCGCGGTGAGAAAATGCAGGGTAGGAAGGTCGGGGTGCTCCGTGGCCCAGGAAAGGAGGTACTGCCCGTCCATCACATCGGTAAAGCACAGGCTGGGCTCATCGGCCAGACCCAAAGCCAGATCCAGATTCCGCAATCCCACATCCAGATCCAGACACAAGACCCGCTGTCCTGCCTGCGCCAGAGCACAGGCCACACCGGCGCAAAGAGATGTTTTTCCTGTGCCACCCTTGCCGGAAACCACCGCCAATACCTGACCCAAGAAAATCCCTCCTCCACCGATAGTTTTGATTCATTATATACAAATTTTTACTTAATTGCAAGATGCGTCCCGGATTTTTTCCCAACCATTTTCTCCACACAATTGCAAGTTTTTTCCCAAAGTATTATAATAGTATAAAGAAAAGAGGGATATGTATGCACGATCAGTTGACCGCTCAGGATATTGCCCTGATGCAACAGGAGCTGGATCACAAACGCTTAGTCGTCCTGCCGGAGGCCATTGAAGAAGTCAAGCGGACGAGAGCCTTTGGGGATCTCAGCGAAAATTATGAATATAAGGCCGCCAAGCAGGCACAGAACGCCTGCAAAAAGCGTATCCGCTATCTGGAGCGGATGATCGCCTCCGCTACGGTCATTGAGGATACGACCGACGACGATCAGGTGGGGCTTTTCGATCTGGTGGAGCTGTATTTGGAGGACGACGACGATGTGGAGACCGTTCAGGTGGTCACCACCGTCCGATGTGATCCCCGGCAGGGACGAATCAGCCGGGAATCTCCCATGGGCAAAATGCTCTTGGGAAAGCGTTGCGGTGACCGCTTTTTGGTGCAGGTCAGCGATACCTACAGCTATTATGCCCAGGTGCGCTCCATCACCAAGGGTCACGACGACGGTACTGCGCCGATTTTGTGACCACCTGCCCCGGATGAACAAAAATCCGACCCCGCTTTTGCAGGGTCGGAAACTTATTTTTTTTGCTTTCCGCAGGGCGCGGGTCTCCGTCCGGGGGGCTTCT
>JAZSAW010000192.1:0-10138 GCA_045602105.1 Candidatus Avilachnospira sp. | reverse complement strand
GGCACTGATGGACGCCGGCGTGCCCATCCGCCGTCCTGTCGCCGGCATTTCCTGCGGTCTGATCACCGATCAGGGGACCGGTGTGTGGAGAACTTTCACCGACATTCAGGGTGTGGAAGACTTCCACGGCGAAATGGACTTTAAGGTCGCCGGCACTACCGAGGGCATCACCGCCATCCAGATGGATCTGAAGAACAAGGGTCTGACCATGGAGATCATTGCCGATGCGCTGGAGCGTTGCCGGAAGGCCCGTCTGGAGATCCTCTCCGAGATCATGCTCCCCTGCATCGCCGAGCCTCGTCCCGAGGTCAGCGAGTTCGCCCCCAAGATGATCTCCATGAAGATCGATGTGGACAAGATCCGCGAAGTCATCGGCTCCGGTGGCAAGACCATCCAGAAGATCTGTGCCGATACCGGCGCCAAGATCGACATCGAGGATGACGGTTCTGTGTTCATCTCCGCTGTGGACAGTGCCTGTGCCATGGCCGCCAAGAAGATGATCGACGACATCTGCTTCGTCCCCGAAGTAGGCAAGCTGTACCACGGCAAGGTGGTGCGCATCCTGCCCATCGGCGCATTTGGGGCGCTGGCTCCCGGCAAGCACGGTCTGGTGCATATCTCCAAGTTGGAAAACCGCCGTGTGGAAAAGGTCGAGGACGTGCTGAACATCGGCGATATGACCTGGGTCAAGGTCATGGAGATCGATGAAAAGGGTCGCGTCAACCTCTCCCGCAAGGACGCCCTGAAGGAAATGAACGGCGCAGAATAAACCAAATAAAAGACAGGACCTGTGGATAACCACAGGTCCTGGTTTTTTACATCTGTTCGGTCATGGCCTTGTCCATCTGCGCCAGCATTTCGTTGGCTTTTTCCATGGAATTGGCTATGGCGGTGTAGTAGAATTTGATCTTCGGCTCTGTGCCCGAGGGGCGCAGGATGATTCGTCCCTGCTCACCCAAGGTCAGCATGACCATGTTTTCCTCCGGCAGACCGGTGGGGGTCACTGCGCCGGTAGCCACATCCTTGTAGACGCCGGCCTTGAAGTCTGCCACGGAGGTCACGGCAAACCCGCCCATTTCCTTGGGAGGCTCAGCCCGGAACTGCTCCAAAAGTGCCATACAGCTCTGCTTCTGGGCGTCGGAGGTGAAATTCACATTCCGCAGACCCGCCACATAGTAGCCGTACTTGGCGTAGAGGGCATCCATGACCTCTCCCAGCGTCTTGCCCCGGAGCTTATAGGTGGCGGCCATTTCGGCAATGAGCATGGCGGCGATAACTGCGTCCTTATCCCGGGCGTAGTCGCCCTTGAGGTAGCCACAGCTTTCCTCAAAGCCAAGGACGAAATCTCCGGGACGTCCCGCCTGTTCCAGCTCCAGAATGACACCACCGATGTACTTAAAGCCCGTCAGCACCGTGCGGATCTCCACGCCGTAGGCGGAGGCCACCCGGTCGGCCAGAGGGGTGGAAACGATGCTCTTGACCGCCACGGGGTCGGCAGGGAGCTTGCCCTGCTCCTGCAAAGCGGAGAGGATGTAGTCCAGAAGCAGACAGCCCATTTCGTTGCCGGAGAACTTCCGGAAGCCGTCTTTGGTGGGGATGGCTACGGCGATACGGTCGGAATCCGGGTCGGTGGCCATGACCAGATCGGGCTTGACGGCTTCCGCCAGAGCATAGCTTTCGGCAAATGCGCCGTCATTTTCCGGATTGGGGTTGGGACAGGTCTCAAACTCGCCCGAGGGGTCTTTCTGAGAGGCGGGGATATGTACCTCCGCGCCCAGACGGCGGAGCATCTCCTGCACAGGCTCACCGCCTGCACCGCACAGGGGGGAGTAGACCACCTTCAGCCCTGCCTGACGGACAGCCTCCGGATGGATGGCCTCCTGACTGATGCGGGCGTAATAGGCCTGCCAGACGTCATCGGCAATGTACTGAATCATGCCCTTTTCCAAAAGAGCCTCATAGCTCTCGGTCTGGGGACGGAACAGATCCTCCCGGTCGATGGCTTCGGATACGGCGGCGGCGGGGATCTCGGTCATCTGTCCGCCGTCCGGACCGTAGCACTTCAGACCGTTATATTCCTTGGTGTTGTGGGAGGCGGAAATGACCATGCCCACGCCGGTTTTCAGGTAGCGCACGGCAAAGGACAGCATGGGTGTGGGGCAGAGCCGGTCATAGAGATAGACCCGGACACCCTCGGCCGCCAGAGCGGCGGCACAGATTTCCGCGAAGCGCCGGGAATTGTTCCGGCAGTCGTAGCCGATGGCGCAGGAGCGGTCACCGCCGGAGGCCAGCAGATAGGAGGCAAGTCCCCGGGCAGTCCTGCGGACGGTCAGGTCATTGAGCCGTGCCGTGCCGGGACCCATAACGGCGCGGATGCCCGCCGTGCCGAAGCTGGCGTTGGAGCCAAAGCAGGCGAGAATTTCCTCCTCATTTCCCTCCATGGCCCTGACCTGCTCCAGCAGTTCGCCGGTACAGCCGTCCAACCAACGCTGATATTCCACTTTTGCGTCCATAGTGCGTCACCTCGTTGTCAGTTTATGGTATAATTATATCACCTGCCCCGGTCAGTGTATAGAGAAATTTGGCTCAGGGGCAAGAAATCATTGCCTTTCGCAAAAAATTGGTGTAAACTTTAGTTAATTATACCAAAGGAGAATCCCTATGCGTACTGTGATCAAGGTCGGCACTTCCACTCTGGCTCATGCCGGGGGACGGCTGAATATCCGCCGGGTGGAACTGCTGTGTAAGGTTTTGAGTGATTTGAAAAACGCCGGGCATCAGATCGTGCTGGTGACCTCCGGCGCAATCGGTATGGGCGTAGGCAAGCTGGGTCTGCCGGGGCGTCCCGGGGATATGCCCGGCAAGCAGGCGGCCGCCGCTGTGGGTCAGTGCGAGCTGATGTACGTCTATGACAAGCTGTTCTCCGAGTATCACCACACGGTGGCACAGCTTCTGCTGACAGCCGATGACCTCAAAGACCCCCGGAGAAGCGCCCATGTCCACGACACCTTGGAACGGCTTCTGGAATATGGGGCACTGCCCATCGTCAATGAAAACGATGCCGTGGCCACCGATGAGATCGGCATTGAGACCACCATCGGCGAAAACGACACCCTTTCTGCCATCGTCGCCCGGCTCATCGGAGCTGACCGGCTGGTGCTTCTGTCGGATATTGACGGTCTGTATACCGCCGACCCTCACACCGACCCCACTGCCATCCTGATCCCCACCGTAAAGGAGATTACCCCGGAACTGTTGGCACTGGCGGGAGGCGCAGGCTCTGCGCAGGGCACAGGTGGCATGGCCACCAAGCTCCGGGCAGCCACCATCGCCATGGACGCCGGCATTGAAATGGCCATCACCAATGGAGAGCACCCGGAAGCCCTCTATGACCTGTTTGACGGCAAAAGTGTGGGCACTCGGTTTTTGGGAAAGAAGGTGCCTGTATGACCACTCAGGAAATTCTCCGTCAGGCGAAAGCGGTCGCTCCTGCCCTGACCTTAGTGGATACTGCCGGAAAAAACCGGGCACTGCTGGCTATGGCGGAAGCCTTGGAGGACAGCAGCTGCGCCATTTTGCAGGCCAACGCCCTGGATATGGAGGAGGCCAAAGACCATATCTCCCCGGTGATGCTGGATCGCCTTGCTCTGACTGCCGGACGAATCACCGCCATGGCGGAGGGTATCCGGCAGGTAGCTGACCTGCCGGACCCGGTGGGACAGGTGCGCCGTCGGGTGGAGCGTCCCAACGGCATCATTATTGAACAGGTAGGCGTGGCCATGGGGGTCATCGCCATTATCTATGAAAGCCGTCCCAACGTCACCTCCGATGCCGCCGCTCTGGCCATCAAGGCCGGAAGCGCCTGCGTCCTGCGGGGAGGCAAGGAGGCATTCCGCTCCGCCAACGCCATCGTCCGGGCTCTGCAGGACGGTCTGGAAGCGGCGGGACTGCCGGCAGAATTGGTGCAATTGGTGCAGGATACCACCCGCGCCAGTGCCGGTGAGCTGATGACCGCCGTAGGACTGGTGGACTTGCTGATTCCCAGAGGGGGAGCGGGGCTCATCCGTGCCTGCACGGAAAACGCCAAAGTTCCCTGTATCCAGACCGGAACAGGCATTTGCCATGTCTATGTGGATGCCGAAGCCGATGTGGATATGGCCCTGCGAATCGTGGAAAACGCCAAAACCAGCCGTCCCTCTGTGTGCAACGCCATGGAGGTGTGTCTGGTGCACAAGGCTGTGGCGGAGGAATTTCTGCCCCGTCTGCGTAAGCGTCTGGTGGATGACCGCCGGACTGACGGTCTGCCCCCTGTGGAGCTTCGGCTGGACGCCCGTGCCGCCGCCATCATTGCCGGCACGCCTGCCGGCGCGCAGGACTTTGACACGGAATTTCTGGATTATATTCTGGCCATCGCCGTGGTGGATGACGCGGAGCAGGCCATGGGGCATATCGCCCTGCACTCCACCGGTCACAGTGAGGCCATCATTACGGAAAATAAAGCCACCGCCGAACAGTTTATCCGGGTGGTGGACAGTGCGGCGGTGTATCACAACTGCTCCACCCGCTTTACCGACGGCGGAGAGTTCGGTCTGGGCTGTGAAATGGGCATTTCCACCCAGAAGCTCCATGCCAGAGGCCCTATGGGTCTGGAGGAGCTCTGCGCCACCAAATATGTCATCTACGGCACCGGTCAGGTGCGGTAAGGAGGAAAATCATGGGCTATACGGTGAGTTTTGTAGGCACAGGCAATATGGGCGGAGCATTGGCGAAAGCCGCCGCCAAAGCCGTAGCCGGAGAGAACCTGTTTTTGGCAGATAAAGACGCAAATAAAGCATCCCAACTGGCAAAGACCTTGGGCTGTCAGGCGGTGAGCCCTGCCGAAGCGGGCAACTGCACCTATATTTTTCTGGGCATCAAGCCCCAGTTCATGGCGGGAGCGCTGGGAGAGCTTGCCCCGACCCTGCGGGCACGCAAAGACCGCTTTGTGCTGGTGACCATGGCGGCAGGTCTGACCATGGCGGATATTCGCGCCATGGCAGGAAAGGACTATCCCGTCATCCGAATCATGCCCAATATCCCCGCCTCTGTGGGGCAGGGGGTCATCCTCTATGACGCAACGGCAGATGTCACGGAGCAGGAGCTGGCGGAGTTCTGCGCCATCCTTTCCGGTGCGGGACTTCTGGACCGTCTGCCGGAATCCCTCATCGATGCCGGCTCTGCCATTTCCGGCTGTGGACCGGCCTTTGCCGACCTGTTTGTGGAGGCTCTGGCGGACGGTGGCGTGGCCAACGGCCTGCCCCGGGACAAGGCGCAACGCTATGCCGCCCAGATGCTTCTGGGTGCGGCGGCGCTGGTGCTGGAAAGCGGTCAGCACCCCGGTGCGCTGAAAGATGCCGTCTGCAGTCCCGGTGGCTCGACCATTGCCGGTGTCCGGGCACTGGAGCGCAGAGGCTTCCGTGGCGCGGTCATGGAAGCGGTGGATGAAACCGTAAAACGGACGAAAGAATTAAAAGGCTAAAAAACAGGGAACGGCAATGCCGTTCCCTGTTTTTTAGTTGCGTTCGCTTTGCCATCGGGCAAGTCCCTCCCGACCCTCGGGGGTAACGGGCTTGAGCCAACGGCGGGACTTAAAATGGAGGATACACAGGATGCTTTTGGGAATATCCTCAAACAGATACGCCACCATGACCACCACCAAAAAAGGCGCGTGGAAAACCTGAGAGGCCACAAGAGCCGCCGGGATACTCACCAGCCACAGACTGCACAGGTCCATGAGCATAGCCATGGTGGTATCTCCGCCGGAACGGAATACGCCAACTACCTGCACATAGGCGATATTTCTCAGGCAGACCTCTGCGGAACAGAACACCGTCACCATCAGGGCGGTCTGCAGGGTCACGGCGGAGAGATTGTCTCCGGTGGAGAAAATGGAAATGAGGGGGTGGCGCAGAAGAATCATCAGACCGCCTACCACGATACCGGCCAAAGGCACAAGGATGGAGAAGCGGGTGGAATCCGACAAGGCACGGGAAATTTTTCCCTGACCCACGGATTTGCCCACCATGACCACACAGGCACTGCCCAGACCTACATAGAAGGCAAAGGCCAACTCGGAGAAGGTCTTGAACAGGGTCATGCCGGCGTAGTATTCATAGCCCATGTTGGAGTAGATCATGTTCAGCACCAGAATACCCATGGCCCACATGCCCTCATTGAGGACAACAGGCATGGCACGGCGGAAAAATTCCCCCGCCTGCCTGCCTGTAAAGGCAAACAGCTCCCGGACAGGTCCGGTCAGCAGATTTCCGCTTCTGATGGAAAACAGGGCGATGAGCACAGGTCCTGCCCACGCCGACACACAAGTGCCGATGGCGGCGCCGGCGACTCCCAGCTCCGGGAAGCCCAGCTTGCCGAAGATCAGCACATAGTTGACGCCTGCGTTGATGACCGTGGTCACGGCGGACACAGCCAGAGGAAGCATGACCCGCTCCGTACTGCGCAGGAGATTGGACATGACCAGAGTCAGGGCGACCGCCGGATAGGAGAAGCAGGCGATGGCCAGATACCGACAGCCTGTGGCGATGACATCCGGGTCTTTGTTGAACAGCCGGATGACAAATTCCGGTGCGGTCAGGGCGATGGTCATAAAGATCCCACTGAGCAGAAGGCAGGAGATCAGGGCAAGGCCAAGGGTACGGCGGATGCCCTTTAAGTCCCGGATGCCCCAGTACTGGGACACAAACATGGACATACCGCTGCACAGGCCAAAGGCCAGCAGGTTGACCAGCCAGCCCCACTGTCCCGCCATACCCACGGCAGACAGAGACAGATCGCCCAACCGGGAGACCATCATGGTGTCGATCAGGGCAAAGGAGCTGGTCAGGACGTTTTGCAGAGCGATGGGCAGAGCCAGTCGCAGGGTGACCTGCCAAAAGGGCTTGTCGCCCAGATATTTGGAAAGTTTCATGTGTAAACCTTTCTATCGCAGGAAAACGGGGAGCGACACGCGCTCCCCGTTGCGTTTTTTTGTGCTTAAGCCATGCCGGCGGTGATGATGGCCATGGTGTAGACCTCATCGGCGTTACAGCCACGGGACAGGTCATTGATGGGGGCGTTGAGGCCCTGCAGGATAGGACCGTAGGCGTCATAGCCACCCAGACGCTGGGCGATCTTGTAGCCGATGTTGCCGGCTTCGATCAGGGGGAAGACAAAGGTGTTGGCGTAGCCGGCGACCTTGGAGCCGGGGAACTTCAGCTGACCGACCGTAGGAGATACGGCGGCGTCAAACTGCATTTCGCCGTCAATGGCGAACTCGGGAGCAAGCTCCTGGGCGATCTTGGTGGCCTCGGCGGACAGAGCGTCCGTGCCGCCCTTGCCGGAGCCCTTGGTGGAGAAGCTCAGCATAGCGACCTTGGGGTCGATGCCGAAGAAAGAAGCAGTGCGGGCAGATTCCACAGCCACTTCCGCCAGCTTCTGAGCGGCGGAGACCTTCACATTGCCCTCTTTGTCCAGAGTGTCTTCATAGCTGAGGTTGATGGCGCAGTCGGCCATGCACAGCTTCTGCAGGGCGGGGTCGCCACCCTCGCGGGTCATGATGAAGCAGGAGCTGACCAGGTTTGCGCCGGGCTTGGTCTTGATGAGCTGGAGCGCGGGACGGACGGTGTCGGCAGTGGAGTAGGTAGCGCCGCCCAGCAGAGCGTCGGCCTTGCCCATCTTCACCAGCATCGTGCCGAAGTAGTTGCCCTTGGACAGAGCGGCGGCGCAGTCCTCAGGGGACATTTTGCCCTTGCGGAGCTCTACCATCTGGGCGACCATCTCGTCCATACCGGCGTAAGTAGCGGGGTCGAGAATCTCCAGACCGGCAATATCAAAACCGCCCTTTTGGGCATTGGCCTTCACTTCGTCCACATTGCCCACCAGAATAACGTCCATCAGGTCGTCCTTCTTCAGGCGGGCGGCGGCTTCCAGGATACGGGCGTCGTGACCTTCGGTGAACACGATGGTACGGCGGGTGGCTTTCAGTGCATCGATCAGCTTGGTAAACATATTTCTACCTCCATATTTTCGCGGTCAGACCGCATTCCTCTAGCTTGCATTATACACCTTTTTCCCTCTATGCTCAATGGGTATTTTGAAAATTTTCCCATCTTCCTGCATTTGCGAAAGCCGTGGCGCATACCTATCTTACAGGAGGGATGGAGATGCACAAAGGAAAAAGCCGGCGGTGCTGTGCTTGGATGCTGGCACTGTCCGTCTGTCTGCGCCTGTCCATGGCGCTGGGGCTGGATGCCAGAGCCATGGCGTTTTTGACCCGGACTGCCCGGCAGGAGGAGTTTGCCCGGTGGATGCTGTTTCTGGAAACGGGACAGGCTGTGCAGGTGCAGGAACAAGAGCCGGAGGCCAAGCTGTGGGTCTTGCAGGTGGAACAGCCGATGGAGGAGGAAAAGGAAGCTCCCGTGGAAGAGCCTGCGCCTTTGCATCTGACCGTTGCCCCCTCCTCGGAAATCACCGTAGCCGGTGGCTGTACCTACGCCTTTGACAAGCAAGCTTTGCTGGAACGCCCCTCCACGCTGGATCTTTCCGGCACAGGACCGCAGATCCTCATCGTCCATACCCATGGCAGTGAGGCTTATACCCCGGAGGCGGGCATGACCTACCAGTCCCTGGGCAATTACCGCACTCTGGATGCGGAGCGATCTGTCATACAGGTGGGCGAGGTGCTGGCGGATACGCTGGAACAAGCGGGTTTCGGGGTCATCCATGATACGGCAGTCAACGATTATCCCTCCTATAACACTTCCTACTGGACGACCCTTCAGCGGATCGAAAACTGGAAAGCCCAGTATCCCAGTCTGCAAATGGTCATCGATGTCCATCGGGACGCCGTGGAGCAGAACGGACAGGCTGTGGCGCTGTCGGCTACGGCAGACGGAGAGAGCTGTGCCAAGCTCATGCTGGTGGTGGGTACGGATCAGGGTGGCTTGTCCCATCCCAACTGGCAGGAAAATCTGGCCAACGCCCTGAAATTACAGTCGGTGCTTCAGGGTCGGTATCCCGGACTTTGCCGGAGCATGGATCTGCGGACGGAGCGCTTCAATCAGCACGCCACGCCGGGGTCTTTTCTGGTGGAGGTGGGGACAAACGGCAACACCCTCTCTCAGGCTCTGCGCTCGGCAGAGCTTCTGGGACAGTGCCTTGGGGATATGCTGACGGCGCTGAAGCAGAACGGCGGTAGATTGCAGGCATAAAAAAGCCCGGAGAAGTCAAGGCGGTTGATTTTTCCCGGGAATATTGCTATAATGACCACGGCTTCATGTCCCCGCGATTCGGAGATGTTTCGAAATGGGGAGCGGGCCGACCGCTGCCGGTGGCAGAGATAGGGAGGCGAGCGAGTGGCAGACACTTGCGTTTGCCCAAGCGGAGCGGGGGGCAAAAGCTTAGTGTCAACAGGACATAACGGGGCGTCCCGCGTAGGGGCTGTCGATTTGAATCGATGGATGAAATAAGCGAAATATGGAGACGTATCGAAGTGGTCATAACGGGGCTGACTCGAAATCAGTTTGCGGGCAACCGCACGTGGGTTCGAATCCCACCGTCTCCGCCAAAAAAGATACACACCCTTGCGGTGTGTATCTTTTTTGATGCGTATTTGAGCGGTGGGATTCGAAAGGGCGTGAAGAAAACGTGCCGGTGGCACGTTTTTAGCCCGTGGGAGAATCCCTTGCGGTCGTGCCGACCGCAAGGTTACACCGTCTCCGCCAAAAGAAAAACACACCGCAAGGGTGTGTTTTTCTTTTTGGCACGGTATTCAGACGGCGGGATTCGAATGGCCGTAAGGAAAACCTGCCGGGAAATGATTCTTTGTGCGCAGTGCATAGCAGTTTTTTGCACCAATGCACTTACTTTTCGTTTTTGTAGATTTCCTTGAAGTATTTGTAGGTATCGACTTTCAGTTCGCCACAGGCGGCTTCATCGCAGGCGACGATGCCATCGGGATGCATCTGCAGGGCGGAGATCGTCCATGCGTGATCCACACCGCCCTCTACGCAGTGGCGCAGAGCACGGGCCTTGTTGTGACCGCTGATCAGCAGAAGCACCTGCTTGGAGTCGCACACAGTGCCCACACCTACGGACAGGG
>JAZSAW010000191.1:0-7680 GCA_045602105.1 Candidatus Avilachnospira sp. | reverse complement strand
GCAGCGGACGCTGGCTATGCCCGAATACCGGGAACTGAATGTTGGCATACTTGGCCCGTCACCGGCGGCAGTATTCCGGGTAAACAATACCTATCGCTACCGCCTTACCCTCCGTCACAGTAACAATCGAACAGTTCGCCGAATACTGGCGCATTTGTTGCAGGAATTTGCAAAGGATAAACGAACCAAAGGCGTTACAGCCTTTGCGGACGTCAATGCTTACGAATAGAAGGGAAAACAATGGCTCTGAGAAATATCGTTACCGTAGGGGACAGTGTATTGAACAAGGTCTGTCGCCCTGTGACACAATTTGATAAACGCCTTGCCACGCTTCTGGATGATATGACCGAGACTCTGGAAGAAGCCAACGGCGTAGGATTGGCCGCACCTCAGGTGGGCGTTCTTCGCCGGGTGGTCGTTGTAGATTTGGGAGAAGACGGCGTTCTGGAACTGGTCAATCCCGAGATCGTTGAGGAAAGTGGCACTCAGTCCGATCTGGAGGGTTGCCTCAGCGTGCCCGGGAAATACGGAATCGTTACCCGACCCAATGTGGTCAAGGTGCGGGCACAGGATCGGTTTGGCGACTGGTTTGAGGCGGAAGGCGAGGGTCTTATTGCCCGATGCTTCTGCCATGAGCTGGACCATCTGGACGGTCACCTCTACACAGAAGTGGCAGAGCGGATGCTGACGCAGGAGGAACTGGAAGAACTCATGAACGAGGATGATGACCAATGAGATTAGTCTTTATGGGCACGCCGGAGATCGCGAAAACCTGCCTGCAGAGGATCTGCGAAGCAGGACATGAGGTAGTCGGCGTCTTTACCAAACCGGATACACCCAAAAACCGTGGCATGAAGCTGACGATGTCCCCGGTGAAGGAGTATGCTCTGACCCGGGAGATTCCGGTATTTCAGCCCCAGCGTATGCGGGATGCGGAAGTTCTGCAACAGCTTAAGGAGCTTGATCCTGAGCTTATTGTCGTGGTCGCTTATGGAAAGCTTTTGCCCAAAGAAGTACTGGAACTGCCCGAATACGGGTGTGTGAATATGCACGCCAGTATCCTCCCTGAGCTTCGGGGCGCAGGACCTGTCCAGTGGTCGATTCTTTCCCATAAGCCCGAGACCGGCGTGACCGCCATGTATATGTCTGTAGGCATGGACGAGGGCGATATGATCGAAATTCGCAAAACTCCCATCGACCCCATGGAGACCGGAGAGGAGCTCATGGGTCGTCTGGCTGAGATCGCGGCGGAGCTGGCCTGTGATACCGTTGAAGCAATTGCATCCGGCACCGTTATCCGCACGCCTCAGGATCACAGCAAGGCAACCTATGCGCCTATGCTGACCAAAGAGCTTTGCCCCATAGACTGGGCACAGCCTCTGCAGTATGTCGTCGATCAGGTGCGGGGACTGATCCCGTGGCCTGTGGCCACTGCCCAACTGGGTGAGACGAATTTTAAGATCTATCGGGTAGAGGATGCCCAAAAGCAGACGGCCGCCCAGCCCGGCACGATCCTGACCCTGACCAAAAAGGGTCTGGAAATTGCCTGCGGTGACGGCAAAGTAGCCCTTATTACCCAGCTTCAGGCTCAGGGTGGTAAGCGCATGGGCGCCGCCGACTACTTCCGGGGACATCCGCTGAAAATCGACTGAAGGAGCTGTCTATGAGTGCCAGAACCACTGCCCTGACCGCCCTGATCGCCTGCAGAAAGCAGGGGGCTTGGGCTGATGGGGTGCTCAAAGAATATATTGCCCGGGATCGGCTTGACCGCCGGGATGCGGGTCTGGCCAGCCGTCTGTGTTATGGCGTTATCCAAAACAGGATGCTGTTGGATCATTATCTGTCCTGCCTGCTTACCGGTAGTTTGCAGAAATTACAGCCTGTTGTTCTGGATATTCTGCGACTGGGACTGTATCAGCTTTTGTTTCTGGATAAAGTGCCTGTTTCCGCGGCAGTCAATGAAGCGGTGGAACAGGGAAAACGCTATGCCAATCGCAGTGCCGCAGGGCTCATTAACGGCGTTTTGCGTAATGCGGTACGGAAAAAGGATACTCTGCCTCAGCCTGAGAGTCTGGCTGTCCGATACAGCCATCCGGAGGCTCTGGTCGAGCTCCTTGCCCAGTCTGTAGGCAAAGATCAGCTGGAGGCACTGCTTGCCAGTCATAATACTGCACCGAAAACCGTTTTGCAGACCAATACGCTCCTTGCTACAGACGAGCAGGTCAGGGAAGCCCTGCAAAGTGTTGGCGCGGAGTTCTCCGATCACCTGTGGCTTGACCATAGTGTTGAGGCAGGAGGCTATGGAAACCTGGAACGCATGGAGCTGTTTCGGCAGGGAGGCTTTTTTGTGCAGGACCCTGCGGCAAGACTTGCTGTAGACGCCATTGGTCTGAAACCCGGTATGCAGGTTTTGGATGGTTGTGCCGCCCCCGGAGGAAAGAGCTTTGGGGCGTCTCTGGCTATGGAAAACAGGGGTCATATTATTTCCTGCGATATTCATCCCCATAAGATCGAGCTTTTGCGCAAGGGCGCGGAACGGCTGGGTATCACCATGATGGAGCCTACCTTGCAGGATGCTTCGGAATTTGTTCCCCGGTGGGAGAGATCCATGGATGCGGTCATCGCCGATGTACCCTGTTCCGGCCTTGGTGTTATCCGCAAAAAGCCCGATATTCGGTATAAAAATCTCACAGAGCTTGCCCGTCTGCCTGAGATTCAGGGCAGGATCTTGGATAACCTCAGCCGGTATGTGAAGCCCGGCGGTGTACTGCTGTATAGCACCTGCACCATCCTGAAGCGGGAGAATGAGGATGTCATTACGGCCTTTCTGTCCGGTCATCCGGAGTTTGCTCCCGAAGTATTTCGTGTGCCTGAGGGCTTTCCGGGTGAGGATACCGCTATGCTGACCCTGTATCCACATATCCACGGAACGGACGGTTTCTTTATCTGTAAACTAAGGAGAGCTTCATGAAGCAGGATATTAAATCCATGAATCAGGCACAGATCGCCCTTGCTCTGGGCGAAATGGGTGAGCCGAAATTCCGTGCCAAGCAGGTGTTTACGTGGCTACACAAGGGTTGTCGTAGCTTTCAGGATATGACAAATCTCTCCAAATCCCTGCGGGACAAGCTGGAGCAGGCGTATTATATCACTGTGCCGGAGATCGTCCGCAAGCAGGAATCCCAGAAGGACGGTACGATCAAGTACCTCTGGAGGCTCAGGGACGGCAACTGCGTGGAAACTGTTTTGATGCGCTATCATCACGGAAATTCCGTGTGTATCTCCTCTGAGGTAGGCTGTGCCATGGGCTGTGCCTTCTGCGCCTCCACCAAGGGCGGACTTGTGCGCCGTCTTACCCCCTCGGAGATGGTGGATCAGGTGCTCTTTGCTTCACTGGATTCGGGATTGGAGATCTCCAATATCGTTCTCATGGGCATTGGCGAGCCTTTGGACAACTATGATACTGTTCTGCGTTTTCTGGAGCTGATCAACAGTCCCGATGGCATGAACATCGGTATGCGCCATATCAGTCTTTCCACCTGTGGACTGGTGGATCGGATCTATCAGCTGGCAGAGGAAAAGCTCCAACTGACCCTCTCTGTTTCCCTCCATGCGCCTACAGATGAGATTCGCTCCACCATTATGCCGGTAAACCGGAAATACCCCGTGGAGAAGCTTCTGCAGGCGTGCAGAGATTATTTTCAAAAGACAGGACGGCGTATCTCCTTTGAGTACGCCATGATCAGGGATGTCAACGATTCCGCGGAAACCGCAAAGCTTCTGGCCAAACGGCTGGAGGGCATTGCGGCTCATGTGAATCTCATTCCCCTGAATAATATTGAAGAAAGTCCTCTGAAACCCAGTACCCGGAAGACTGTGATGGAATTTCAGCAGATTTTGGAGCGTTCCGGGATACCCGCTACAGTGCGCCGTACCTTGGGCAGTGACATTGATGCGTCCTGCGGGCAACTGAGGCGAAAATATGAAACCAAAAAGGAGGTGTGACCATGCAGGCATGGGGATTGACAGAGCCCGGTATGGTGCGTGCGCAAAATCAGGATGACTACGCCATTGTCAAGCTGGGCAAGGATCAGCTTCTGGCTGTGGTTTGTGACGGTATGGGCGGAGCAAAATCCGGTAATATCGCCAGCAAGATGGCCGTTGAGGTGTTTACCGAAGAGATCAAGCGGACAGCGCGTGCCAATATGAAGCAGGAAAAAATAGACGCCATGCTTTCGGATGCCATTGAACTGGCCAACAAGGCTGTTTATGAGCAGTCTCAGCTCAGTGAGGAATACAAGGGCATGGGCACAACTCTGGTGGCGGCATTGTTTCAAAAGGATCATGTCACCGTAGTCAATGTAGGAGACAGCCGAGCATATCTACTTAATCCCGATGGGGTAAAAAGCATTACCACCGACCACTCCTTGGTGGAGCTGATGGTACAGCGGGGAGAATTGACCAGAGAATCGGCCAAATATCACCCCGGCAAAAACCTGATCACCCGGGCGGTGGGCACGGAAACGGCTGTGACCTGTGATATTTACCACTGTCAGCTGGAAAAAAATGACAATATTCTCCTTTGTTCCGACGGACTGTCCAATCTCATGTCCGATCAGGAGATACTGTTTGAAGTCGTTCATGGCGTCAATAAAAGTGACTGCTGTCAACGGCTGATGAAAATTGCCAATTACAGAGGTTCTCCGGATAATGTGACCGTTGTATTGGTCGCCATGTGACCTCTTTCCTATATTACGGCGCCCGCCGGCCGCAACAGGGCGGGCCGAGAAATCGGATACGGAGCTACTTATGGATAATTACATAGGCAGGCTGTTGGACAATCGATATGAAATACTGGAAGCCATCGGTACTGGTGGTATGGCAGTGGTATATAAGGCACTTTGTCACCGGCTCAATCGGCCGGTAGCACTGAAGGTGCTGAAAGACGATCTGTCTCAGGATGCGGAATTCCGCCGTCGCTTCCATGCGGAATCACAGGCTGTCGCCATGCTTTCTCATCCCAATATTGTCAACGTCTACGACGTTTCTCATTCTGACAACGTGGACTATATCGTCATGGAACTGATTGACGGTATCACCCTGAAGCAGTATATGGAGCAAAAGGGCGCCCTGAATTGGCGGGAGGTCCTGCATTTTGCCACCCAGATCGCCAAGGCATTGGAGCACGCCCACAGCCGTGGGATCATCCATCGGGACATTAAGCCTCATAACATCATGGTGCTGAAAGACGGCAGTGTCAAGGTGGCTGATTTTGGCATCGCGCGGGTGTCCTCTGCTCAGAGTACCTTGACCAGAGAGGCGCTTGGGTCTGTCCACTATATCTCCCCGGAGCAGGCCAAAGGCGGTAAGATCGATTATCGCTCTGACCTTTACTCTCTTGGTGTGGTCATGTATGAAATGCTCACCGGAAAACCGCCTTACGATGGGGAAACTCCGGTTTCTGTGGCTATTCAGCATATCAATGCGCAGGCAGTGCGTCCCTGTGCGTTGGATCCGCAAATTCCAGTGGGACTGGATCAAATCACCATGCACGCCATGACTGCCGATTTGGATCTGCGGTATGAGACTGCTACCCAGATGCTTCAGGATCTGGATGAGTTCCGCAAAAATCCCAATATCAGTCTGAGCTTTGCCCCTGTGTCCGACAGCGAGGTAGCGGAAGAATCCGATCAGCCTATGACCGTTGCCCAGCGCACTGTGCGTAAGAAAACGGAAAAGTCCCGCTGGAAAGCGCCGGTCAAGGGGCAGAAAATGAATTCTGCCGGTCTGGCTGCGGGTATTATCTGCGTTGCGCTGGCTGTTCTGGGCATTGGATACTTCCTTTATTCCTTCTTCCTGGCGGATCTGTTTCATGTGACCAAAGAGGTGGAAGTCCCCAACTTTGTCGGTAAGCATATTGAGCAGATCGATATGAGCGATTATCCTGAGCTGACGGTCTATATTGAAAATTGGGAGTCCAGCGAAACTGTCGAATACAGCTATGTTATCCGCCAGACACCCAATGCTGAACGCATGGTAAAGGTAGGTACACCTGTTGCCCTGACCGTATCTTCCGGCCCTGCCACGGATTCTATGCGGGATCTGGAGGGTCAGACAGTCCAGAACGCCACGACTATTCTGGATAATCTGGATCTGGGCATCCGTTTTGATCTGGTACGGGAGAGCAGTGATGTGATTGCGGAGGACTGTGTCATCCGGACGATTCCTGAACAGGGTGCGACCCTCTCCTATGGTCAGACCGTCACCTTGGTGGTCAGTACCGGTCCGGAGATTGAAACCGTGCCTGTTCCCGGACTGCTTGGTATGGAAGAACAAAGAGCCATTGAGAAACTGGATAGCTGGGAACTGGATCATGATTTGACCTATGTGGACAGCGACGAGCCCATTGGCACTGTGATTTTCCAGAGCATTGAGCAGGGTACTGAGGTCAAAAAGGGCACGACGGTCAATCTGCAAATTTCCAATGGCCCGGATGACCCCCTATCCGGAGAGATTCCGGAGTTCCCCAACATGCCCCAGACCAGAATCATCACCATTACGCTTCCTGACGCAGAAGACAATATGTGGGTCTCGGTGAAAATGGATGATGTGGAGATGGATCGCTTTGAAGTCGATCCTGAGACCGTGACCGACAATCAGGTCCAGATCGCGTTAGATGGTGTTGGCGTGCATCAGATCGATATTCTCATTGATAATATCCACTGGTATACTATGTCCTATGATTTCGATACGGGAGTGGTACTGCGTTGAGAGCATCCGGTAGAATCGTCAAGGCCATGAGTGGCTTTTACTACGTACAAACCGAAACTGACCTGCTGGAGTGCAAGGCTCGGGGACGCTTTCGTAAAGAGGGGATCAGCCCCCTTGTGGGAGATTGGGTCGAGGTTTCGGTGGAGCAGGGCAAGGGCATGGTGGAGGAGATCCAGCCCAGGCGGAACTGCTTTGTCCGTCCCGCTGTGGCAAATCTGGATATGCTGGTTTTGCTGGCATCGGAGGCTATACCCGTAACCGAGCCATTTCTCATCGACCGCATCACCGCGATCGCCGGCGATCAGAATGTTCCGGTGGTCATTTGTATCAATAAGAGCGATCTGGAAAGTGGCAAGGGCCTGTCGGATATTTATCGAAAAGCGGGTTATGAGGTGGTCGTCACCAGTGCGGTCACCGGAGAGGGAATAAAGCAACTGCGGGAGCTGATCACCGGCAAGGTGGTAGCCTTTTCCGGCAATTCCGGCGTAGGCAAAAGCAGTGTTCTCAACTGTCTGGACGACCGCCTGCACATTCAGACAGGAGAGGTATCGGAGAAGCTGGGGAGAGGCCGGCATACTACCCGTCATATTGAGCTATTCTCCTTGGGCGATGATACCTACGTGGCAGATACACCGGGCTTTTCTTCTTTTGATACAGAACAAATGGAAATTATCTTGAAAGAAAATCTCCAATACGCCTTCCCGGACTTTGCCCCATATCTGGGTCAGTGCCAGTTTCATGACTGTGCCCACCGGAAAGAGCCGGGGTGCAGGGTCACACAGGCTGTGGAGGAAGGGCTCATCGCCCAGACCCGCTATGACAGCTATGTTCGTCTATACGAAAAAGCAAAAGAGATCAAAACATGGGAAATCAAGTAAACTGTTTCCGCTCGCTACTGGCGAGCGGAAC
>JAZSAW010000190.1:0-4195 GCA_045602105.1 Candidatus Avilachnospira sp. | reverse complement strand
GCGAAGCCGGCCTGAAGTTCTAATCGGAGGAGGAAATATAATGGCTTATAATAGAGATAGACAGGCTCAGAACGATGCGCCTGAGTTTATCGAAAAAGTTGTCTACCTGAACCGTGTTTCCAAGACTGTCAAGGGCGGCCGAGTCATGAAGTTCTCCGCTCTGGTTGTCGTCGGTGACGGTAAGGGTACCGTCGGTTATGGCCTGGGCAAGGCTGCGGAAGTTTCCGAAGCCATTCTCAAGGGCATCGCTGACGCCAAGAAGAACATGGTCAAGATCACTCTGGACGGAACTACCATCCCCCACGAGGTCATCGGCATCTTCGGTGCCGGCAGCGTGCTGCTGAAGCCCGCTCCCGAAGGCACCGGCATCATCGCCGGCGGCGCTGTCCGTGCTGTGATGGAGGCTGTTGGTATTTCCAACATCCGTTCCAAGTCCATGCGCTCCAACAACCCCCAGAACGTCGTCAAGGCTTGCATGCAGGGTCTGATGTCCCTGCGCGGTCCTGAGGAAGTCGCTCGCATCCGGGGTAAGCGCGTGGAAGAAATCGTCGGTTAAGGAGGGCTCAGTCATGGCGAATTTGAAAATCAAACTGGTCAAGAGCCTCAACGGCCGGCTGGAAAAGCACATTGCTACTGCCAATTCTCTTGGCCTGCGCAAGATCGGTCAGGAAGTTGTACAGCCTGACAACACCCAGACCCGTGGCAAGATCGCCAAGATCGGCTATCTTCTGCAGGTCACTGAGGAAGCATAAGGAGGTCAAGTACAATGAATCTGAACGAACTTGCTCCCGTTATGGGTTCTACCCATGTCGCCAAGCGCAAGGGTCGCGGCGCCGGTACCGGCAACGGCAAGACTGCCGGCCGTGGCCATAAGGGTCAGAAGGCCCGCAGTGGCGGTAAGGTCCGCATTGGCTTCGAAGGTGGTCAGATGCCTCTGACCCGCCGGATCCCCAAGCGCGGCTTCAACAACATCTTCGCAAAGCCTCTGACCGCTGTGAACGTTGCAGTGCTCAACCGCTTTGAAGACGGCTCTGTGGTGGATGCTCAGGCTCTGCTGAACGAAGGCATCATCCACGATTGCCCCTATGGCCTGAAGGTTCTGGGCAATGGCACTGTGACCGCCAAGGTCACCGTGAAGGCGGCTAAGTTCTCTGAATCTGCCAAGGAAAAAATCGAGCAGGCAGGTGGAAAGGCCGAGGTGGTGTAAGTGTTCGCGACTATTCGAAACGCTTGGAAAATTGCCGAGCTTAGAAAAAAGCTTCTCTTCACCTTCTTTATCCTTCTGATCTTCCGTTTGGGCTCTGCCATCCCCGTACCTTATGTGGATGTGCATGCGCTGAACAATTATTTCACAAGTCAGCTTTCCGGTACGATCCTGGGTCTGTATAATGCCATGTCCGGTTCTGCCTTCTCACAGGCAACGGTCTTTGCATTGGGTATCCAGCCGTACATCAACTCTTCCATTATCATCCAGCTCCTCTGCATTGCCATTCCTTATCTGGAAAGACTGCAGAAGGAAGGTGGCGAGGAAGGGAAGAAGAAGTTACAGCGGATCTCCCGTTATACCACCCTGGCGTTGGCTCTGCTTATGGGCTGGGCCTACTATATGATGCTCCGCAATCAGTCCGGTCTGCTGACCGACACCGGCTTCCTGTCCGCTCTGGTGGTCATCCTGACCTTCACCGGCGGTGCCTGCCTGGTCATGTGGTTGGGCGAGCAGATCGACAAGGATGGCATCGGCAACGGCATCTCCATGATCCTGTTCGCCGGTATCGTCTCCCGCGTGCCCATGCAGGTCACCTCTCTGGTCACCGGTCTGGCTGCCGGTACACTCAAGTGGTATCTGGGCCTGGCTCTGATCCTGGGTGTGGCTCTGCTGGTCATCGTCATCGTCTTTATCACAAATTCTGAGCGCAGAATCCCCGTGCAGTACGCCAAGCGCGTGGTTGGCCGGAAAATGTATGGTGGTCAGAACACCTTCATGCCCATCAAGGTCAATATGTCCGGCGTTTTGCCCGTGATCTTCGCCCAGTCCATCGCCTCTTTGCCGGCAACGGTCATGGCCTTTACCGGTACGCCTACGGAAGGCTTCTGGGGCTTTATGAACAAGTGGTTCTTCTCCAGCGAGAGTGTGGTTTATATTGTGGTGTACTTCCTGCTGATCGTTGCGTTCAGCTACTTCTACTCCGCAATTCAGTTCAACCCCATCGAGATCGCCAACAACATGAAGAAGAACGGTGGCTTTATCCCCGGCTTCCGCCCCGGTAAGCCCACCGCCGACTTCATCGCCAAGGTCATCAACAAGGTCACCTTGTTCGGTGCGATCTATCTGGCATTTGTGGCTCTGCTGCCCGTGATTTTGGGTGCTGTCATTAAGGACAATACTTTGTCCATCGGCGGTACTTCCGTCATCATCGTGGTCGGCGTCGCGCTGGAAACTGTCAAGAGTCTGGAAGCTCAGATGCTCATGCGTCACTACAAGGGCTTTTTGGAGTAATCGGAGGCACTGACATGAAGTTGATTCTGTTGGGCGCACCCGGTGCCGGTAAGGGAACGCAGGCGGAGATCCTCAGCAAGAAGTTGAATATCCCCACCATCTCCACCGGCAACATGCTCCGTGAGGCCATTAAAAATGGCACACAGACCGGCCTTAAGGCCAAACACTTCATGGACAACGGTCAACTTGTCCCTGACGATGTCATTATTGGCATCGTCAGGGAACGGGTGGCACAGGCAGACTGCGCCGGAGGTTATATTCTGGACGGTATGCCCCGCACCATTCCCCAGGCCGTTGCTCTGGAGGAAAACGGCATCCACTTTGATGCTGTGGTCTCTATTGAGATCCGTGACGATGTGATCGAAGGTCGCATGACCGGCCGTCGCGTTTGCGGTGGCTGCGGCGCCAGCTACCACATTGTCGCCAATCCTCCCAAGACCGAGGGCATCTGCGATGCCTGCGGTCAGCAACTGGTCATCCGCAAGGATGACGATCCCGAAACTGTCCGAAATCGTCTGAAGGTCTTCCATGCGGAAACAGAGCCCCTGAAGGAGTTCTACGAGAAGCTGGGCGTCCTGAAGCTTGTGGAGGGCAATCAGCCCATCGACACGATCACGGCAGACATTCTGGCGGTTTTGGGGTAAGCTATGATACCAATCAAGAATGAACGAGAACTTTCGGTCATGCGTCAGGCCTGTAAAATTACCGCGGCAGCGCGTGCTCTGGCAGGCGAAATGGTAAGACCGGGCGTCACGACCAAAGAGATCGATACGGCAGTCCACGATTTTATCGTGGCACAGGGTGCAAAACCCTCTTTCCTGAACTACAACGGCTATCCTGCAAGTGCCTGCATCAGCGTCAATAACGTGGTCATCCACGGTATCCCCGGCAGTTATACCCTGCAGGAGGGGGACATTGTCAGCATCGATGTAGGAGCGTTTTGGAAGGGTTTTCATGGTGATTGTGCTGCCACCTTTGCCTGCGGAAGGATCTCTCCAACGGCAGAAAAGCTCATTTCGGTCACGAAGCAGAGCTTTTTCGAGGGCTTAGCATTGGCACGACCGGGGTATCGGGTCTCCGATATCTCCCACAGGGTGCAAACCTATGTGGAGGAAAACGGCTTTAGTGTTGTTCGCGCTTTCGTGGGTCACGGCGTAGGCGAGAAACTCCATGAGGAGCCGGAAGTGCCCAATTACGGCTCTCCCGGTAGAGGGCCGAGACTGGTCCGAGGCATGACCCTGGCCATAGAGCCCATGGTCAACATGGGAGGCTATGATGTCCGCGTGTTGAAAGACCGCTGGACGACGGTCACTGCTGACGGCTCACTCTCCGCTCACTATGAAAATACTGTGCTCATTACCGATGGCGAGCCGGAAATACTCACCGTCACTGAGGGGCTTTAGTATGGATATTTCCAAATCGGATATCGTGATTTCTCTGGCCGGACGGGACAAAGGGATGTTCTTCTACGTGGTAGACACGGAGGAAAATTTCGTGCTCCTGGCTGACGGTAAGGGAAGAAAGCTGGAAAATCCCAAACGAAAGAAGCTGAAACACGTCCGCAGAGTCTCTCGGACTGAAACAAGAGTTGCCGTCAAGCTCCAAAACGGCGACAAAGTACTCAACAGCGAATTACGCAGGGATTTGGCCACGTTTGGTCAACAATTCAACAGTCAAAACCAAGGGGGTTAAGTTATC
>JAZSAW010000189.1:0-5242 GCA_045602105.1 Candidatus Avilachnospira sp. | reverse complement strand
TGTGTACTATTTCAATAATAGACGGCCTGCGGCCGCTTTGGGCTATAAAAGCCCAGTTCAGTACAAAACCGAACTGGGCTTCTAATACTATGGGTTTTTAGTTGTCTACTTTTACTTGACAGATGCAAAGAAAATTTCTTCGGAGGTTTTTTCTATGATACTTACTCGGACAGTGCCTCATGGATGGCGGCGGCGGCTTTTTTGCCTGCACCCATGGCCAGAATGACCGTGGCCGCGCCGGTAACGGCATCACCGCCGGCATAGACCATATCCCGGGTGGTCATATTTTCCTCATTGACCACCAAGCATCCCTTTTTGTTGGTCTCCAGACCGGGGGTGGTGGAGCGAATAAGGGGATTGGGAGAAGTACCCAAAGACATGATGACCGTATCCACATCCAGAACGAACTCACTGCCCTCAATGACCATGGGACGGCGACGACCGGAGGCATCCGGCTCGCCCAGTTCCATCTTCACGCACTTCATACCGCAGACACGGCCGTTCTCGTCACCGAGAATCTCCGTGGGGTTGGTCAGAGTGGCGAAGATGATACCCTCTTCCTTGGCGTGGTGCTGTTCTTCCAGTCGGGCGGGCATTTCCGCCTCGCCACGGCGATAGACGATATAGACCTTTTCCGCGCCCAACCGCTTGGCACAGCGGGCGGCGTCCATGGCCACGTTGCCACCGCCGACAACGGCGACAGCCTTACTGACGATAATGGGGGTATCGCTGGGCTCTTCGTAGGCCTTCATCAGGTTGACCCGGGTGAGATACTCATTGGCGGAATACACGCCCTTGAGGGCTTCGCCGGGGATATGCATAAACATGGGCAGACCCGCTCCCGAGCCCACAAACACGGCCTTGAAGCCCATCTCAAACAGCTCGTCAATGGACAGCACCTTGCCGATGACCATATTGGTCATGACCTTGACGCCCTGCGCCTCCAGCTTTTTGACCTCGTTGGCAACAATGGCCTTAGGCAGACGGAATTCGGGGATGCCGTAGACCAGAACGCCACCGGCAGTATGGAGTGCCTCAAAGATAGACACCTCATAGCCCAGCTTGGCCAGTTCTGCCGCGCAGGTCAGTCCCGCAGGGCCGGAGCCTACCACCGCCACGGAAATGCCGTTGGACTGGGGCTTTTCGGGCATGGCGTTGACATTTTCCCGATACCAGTCCGCCACAAACCGCTCCAGCCGTCCGATGGCCACAGGCTCACCCTTGACACCACGGACACACTGTGCCTCGCACTGGCTCTCCTGGGGACAGACACGTCCGGACAGGGCAGGCAAAGCGTTGGTGGAGGTGATAATTTCATAAGCGGAGAGGAAATCGCCCTCTGCCACCTTGCCGATAAATTCGGGGATTCGGATATTGACAGGACAGCCCTCTACGCACTTGGGCTTCTTACAGCCCAGACAACGCTTGGCTTCCTCAATGGCCATCTCCGGGGTGTAGCCCAGAGCCACTTCCAGAAAATTATGATTGCGGACGTTGGGGTCCTGCTCCGGCATGGGAGTTTTCGTCAAAGTCATATTTGCCATATTCCTGTCCTCCTTACCCGATCAATTCCCGACCCAGCTTTTCCATTCGGCACAGATGGGTCTTTCCGGTCTCGGTCTCCCGCTCCCGGTACACGCTGTTGCGGTTCATCAGCTCGGCAAAATCCACCTGATGACCGTCAAAATCAGGGCCATCCACACAGGCGAACTTCACTTCTCCGCCAACGGTGACCCGGCACCCGCCGCACATACCTGTGCCGTCCACCATAATGGGGTTGAGGCTGACGATGGTTTTGACGCCGAAGGGCTCGGTGGTCTTGGCTACAAACTTCATCATGGGAATCGGGCCGATGGCCAGAACTTCATCGTACTGATTGCCGGCCTCCAGAAGCTCCTGAAGCTTGGCGGTGACGAAGCCCTGCTCGCCGTAAGAGCCGTCGTCGGTCATGACATAGAGGTGATCGGAAGCAGCGCGGAATTCGTCCTCCAGAATGACGATGTCCTTATTGCGGAAGCCCACAATGACATCCACCTGTGCGCCCGCCTCCTTGAAGGCCTTGGCAGAGGGATAGGCAATGGCACAGCCGACGCCACCGCCGACCACGCAGACACGCTTGATGCCTTCCACTTCCGTGGCCTTGCCCAGAGGACCGACAAAGTCCTGTATGTAGTCGCCCTCGTTCATCTGACCCAGCAGATTGGTGGACAGACCGACCTTCTGGAAGATGATACTCACCGTGCCCTTTTCCCGGTCATAACCGGCAATGGTCAGGGGGACACGCTCGCCCTGCTGGTCGATGCGGAAGATGATAAACTGACCGGCTTTCGCCTTCTTTGCCACGAAGGGTGCTTCGATCTCCATATAGGTGACCGCGGGATTCAGTTCCCGTTTACATACGATCTTAAACATAGGTATCTTCCCTTTCCCATATCTACGCCTTTCGGCGTTAATTTCCAACTTTTATTATAATCTTTTCGGAAGATTTTGTAAAGGGTAGGCTTCAAAACCCATCGATCACAATGGGGGTTTTATGTACCCGCTCCCATGTGAAACTCTGTGCCAGCTCCCGGGCGCAGACCGGTGTGGGCTCGTCCAGCAAGCCTGCCAGAAACGCCAGCTTGCCTAACAGGGCTTCCGGGGTGTAGTTTTCCCGCAAAGCGCCCATATCCAAGTCTTTTTCCCGCTTGCTGAGCCTCCGTCCGTCCGGAGCGGTCAGCAGGGGTACATGATAAAATTCCGGAGGCGTCAGCCCCAGAAGCTGGTAAAGATAAAGCTGTCTGGGGGTGGAATCCAACAGATCCATGCCCCGCACCACTTGCGTGACGCCTCCCTGCGCGTCATCCACTACCACCGCAAGCTGATAGGCATAGACCCCGTCCGCACGGCGGATGATGAAATCTCCGCAGTCCTTTGCCAGATTTTCCTCATACAGCCCCTGCAAGCCGTCACAAACTCCATAGACCCGGTCGGGCACTTGCAGACGGTAGCTGGAGGCTTTTGTTTTCTCAGTCCGCTGGCTTTCGGTCAATGCCCGGCAAGTGCCGGCATAGACAAAGCGTCCGTCGGAGGCGTGGGGCGCGGAGGCCGTGTGAAGCTCTGTCCGGGTGCAGTAGCAGGGGTAGACCAGTCCCTGTTCCTGCAATTTTTCAAAAGCCTCGGCATAGGCCTCTGTCCGCAGGCTCTGAGGGATCTGTTCCCTGTCCCAGTGAAGTCCCAGCCAGCGCAGGTCATCCTTGAGCCGTTCGGCATACTCCGGACGGCAACGGTCGGGGTCAAGATCCTCGATCCGCAGGACCATCTCCCCGCCCTGACTTTTTACCGACAGCCAGGCAAGCAGTGCGGAAAAGACATTTCCCAGATGCATCCGTCCTGAGGGACTGGGGGCAAACCGCCCGGTCACGGCGTATCCTCCCGCTTCTTCCGGGCAAGCTCCTTGATTTTGTCATAACAGGCGATGACTGCCCCGTAGTTCTCCCGTTTATGGGGAATCAGACAGGCGGAGCAGTCCTTACAGCCGTCCTCGGTGTATTGGAAACCGCCTCCGCAGTCCTCTCCCAAGGCATAGAGGGGGCAATAACAAAACAGGCAACTGAAATTCTCCGGGTCTGCCCCTTTGTGGCAGGGGAAATATTCACATTCCCGGTTTTGAAAGTAGGAATAATGCTTGTCTTTCCAATATTCCATAACATTCTCCTTTATGGCTTCAGCCGTTGGAGCAATTCCTCCTCCGGTGTGACGTAGACCGTGCGATACTCATGATAAATGACCATGCCGGGCTTTCCTCCGGCAGGCTTTTTCACCTGCTTGACCGGGGTCACATCCACCGGTACATTCTGGCTCTCTCTGGCCTGAGAAAACCACGCCGCAAGCTTTGCCGCCTGGGTAACGGTGGTATCCGGCGGGCGCACGCCTGAGCAGGAGATGACCACATGAGAGCCATGGAGCTTCTGGACATGAAGCCACAGATCCCCCTTGGCACTTTGCTTCAGGGTCAGTTCATCGTTCTGGCGGTTATTCCGTCCCACCCGGATGAGATAGCCATCGGAGGACAGAAATTCCATGGGACGGGAGGGCTGAGTCTTCATGGGCTTTTTCTTGTCTGTATTGCGAATATAGCCCCCTTGAAGCAGTTCCTGCCGAATCTCCTGCACATCCTTTTCTGTTTCCGCCTGAGAAAGCTCATGGAGGATACTGCTCAGGTAGTCCAGCTCCTGCTCTCCCTTGTATATCTGCTCTGTCAGCATCTTTTCCGCAGTCTTTGCCCGGGTATAGTCCTTATAAAACTTTCCCGCGTTCTGCTGGGGGGAGAGCTGGGGAGAAAGGGAAATCTCAATTTGCTTCATATCCGGGTCGTAGAAATCTGTTGCCTCCAAAACCGTCTGTCCCCGGCGTATGGCGTGGAGATTGGCGGTGACGATGTCCCCCAACTGGCGAAGCCGTTCCCGGTCGTAAGTGGCGGTCAGCTCTTTGCGCTGAATCTCCAGCTTCCGCCGGGTACGGTCACGGAGGTTGGTGATGGTTTTTTGGAGCGTCTGGGTCTTCTGGCGCATCCGGTCGGCATGGTCACGGCGGGCATAGAAGCTGTCCAGAAGCTGAGAAAAGCTTGGACAGGTCTGCATTTGCATATAGTCCCCATACTGACGGATGGGGCGGAAAGAGAAATCTGTGGGGCGGTCATCCCGGCTCAGAAGCACAGGCTGAGGGTCCTGAAGCAAGGTCTGAAACCGCTGATACAGCCCCTTGGCGACAGCAGTACGGGTCTCGGGGGACAGCTCCCCCAGCTCCACCTCCACTGAGCCAAGCAGGTCATGGGACAGCTCCCGGCAAACCAGTGGGGACAGTCCCCCGTAGGTATCCAGAAGCCACTTGTCAAACCGGCACTGCCCCTGCAAATTCAGCAGGCGCTCGGCGATGGATTCCTCCGTGGCTGTGGCGGGATTTTCCTTATCCTGCCCGGGAGGCTCGTGGTAAAACAGCCCCGGCAAAACCTGCCGTTTTTCCGACATCTCAAAGTCCACCCGGCGCAGACAGTCCAATATCCGACCGTCCTGCCCCAACAAGATCAGATTGCTGTTGCGTCCCATAAGCTCCAGAATCAGCCGTTTTTGTACCGGCTCGCCCAGCTCATCGGTACAGTCCACGGTCAGCTCCACCATCCGCTCCATAGGCGGTTGGCGCAGGTCGGCAATACGCCCGCCCACCAGATGCTTGCGCAGAAGCATACAGAACATGGGGGGCT
>JAZSAW010000188.1:0-2423 GCA_045602105.1 Candidatus Avilachnospira sp. | reverse complement strand
GCCGCCACCAACTGCTTCGGCGTTAAGGGTATGGCTGTCCGTCCCATGACCGACGGTCTGGTGCATCTGCTCCGCCGGGAGGCCATGAGCAAGGGCGTCAAGGTCACCTTCTGCGACGATGGCTCCATCATCATCGATCTGCACATCATGGTCAACCGTGGCGTCAACATTGCCGCCATTGGCTCGTCCATTATCAGTGAAGTCAAGTATAACGTCACAAAATCCACCGGTACTACCGTCAAGGCAGTCAATGTCTTTGTGGATTCCATCACCGCTGACGTCTGATACACGGAGGTAATACGCTTTGAGACTGACCATTGACGGCGCGGCCTATCGGAGAATGCTCCTGTCTGCCGCCGCAGCCATTGAATGTAATAAACAGAAGATCAACGATCTGAACGTCTTCCCTGTCCCTGACGGCGATACCGGCACCAATATGTCCATGACCCTGAACACCGCTGCGCAGGATCTGCGTAAGGCCGGTGATGTAACTTTGACCAAGGCCGCGGATATTGCCGCATCCGCTATGCTTCGGGGTGCCCGTGGCAACTCCGGTGTTATCCTTTCCCTGCTGTTCCGCGGTTTCTCAAAGGCTCTGAAGGGCTGTGAGACCGGTGACGGCGTCAGTCTGGCCAATGCCATCAACGCCGGCGTCAAGGCCGCTTACAAGGCCGTGATGAAGCCGGCAGAGGGCACGATTTTAACTGTCTCCCGTCTGGCCGGTGAAGCTGCCGCGGAATTTTCCGCGGAAAACAGCAGTGCCGAGGAAACTCTGGTCTGCACCATTGCCGCCGCCAAGGAGGCTCTGGCCAATACCGTTAACCAGAATCCCGTGCTGAAAAAAGCAGGCGTCGTGGACGCCGGCGGTATGGGCTTTGTGGTGATTTTGGAGGGCATGCTGGCCTCCCTGCGGGGTCAGGATATTGAGGCTCCCACCGGTGAGACCGTGCAGGAGGCCGCCGACTTTGCCAACCTCACCGACGAGGATATTACCTTTACCTTTGACACGGTGTTTATCGTCCGCAAGAATGAAAACACCGATCTGGACGCCTTCCGGGAATACCTCAACTCCATCGGCGACAGTCTGGTCATCGGCGAAGATGACGATGCCTTCAAGGTCCATGTCCATACGGATATTCCCGGCGAAGCCCTGACAGAAGCCCAGAAATATGGCGTTCTGGAGCTGGCCAAGATCGAGAATATGCGCACCCAGTACGAAGATATGGCAGCCGGCAAAGCACCCCAGAGCACCGACGATCTGGATCAGGTCGAGGAAGAGCTGGAGGCCAGTAAGATCGCTGAGCCGGAAAAGAAATACGGCGTGGTCTCTGTCTGTGCAGGTAGCGGACTGGCTTCTGTGTTCCAAGATTTGGGCGCAGACGGCATCATTCAGGGCGGACAGACCATGAATCCCTCCACAGAGGACATCCTTAAGCAGATCAACCGTACCCCTGCTGAAGTGGTCTTTGTTCTGCCCAACAACAAGAACATTATTATGGCTGCCGAGCAGACCATTGGTCTGACGGAGAAAAAGGTCATCGTAATCCCCAGCAAGACTGTGCCTCAGGGCATTACTGCTCTGCTGAACTTCGATCCCGAGGGTGACGAGCAGGCCAACACCGAAGCCATGACCGATTGTCTGTCCACGGTCACCACCATGCAGATCACCTATGCCGCCCGCAATTCCGACTTTGACGGCCGGGATATTAAGGAAGGCGATTATCTGGGTCTGTATAACGGCGCTCTTTTGGATACCACTCCCGATGTGGCTCAGCTTTTACAGGCCATGGCAGAAAAGACTGCCGAAGCCGGTAGTGAATATATCAATATCTTCTACGGCGCTGATATAGATGAAGCCACTGCCCAGCAGGCGCAGGAGATCTTCACCCGCTGCTGCCCCGGTGCGGAAGTCAATCTCCTCTCCGGCGGTCAGCCTGTCTACTACTACCTGATCTCCGCTGAATGATATACGCCAAAAAATGACTCATGAGCCAATCATGGGTCATTTTTCTGTCAAAAATTTGATAAATATGCTGATTATACAGTTATTCATGTATAAACGCCTTGACATTTTCTCCCCAAAGTGGTAACTTATATGGGCTATAAGCAAAACTTGAAAAGAGGTAATTTAACATGAAGAAAATCATTGCTCTGATGCTGGCGCTTATCATGGTCTTTGCCATGGTTGCCTGCACTGCTGAGGAAGCTCCCGAAGTCAGCGAAGACGAAAGCAAGGGCACACTGACCATGGCTACCAACGCTCAGTTCCCTCCCTATGAGTACTACGAAGGCGAAGAGATCGTCGGTATCGATGCCGAGATCGCCGGCGCTATCGCTGAGAAGCTGGGTCTGGAGCTGGTCATCGAGGACATGGAGTTCGACTCCATCATCGAAGCCGTCAAGTCCGGCAAGGCTGACATCGG
>JAZSAW010000187.1:0-2414 GCA_045602105.1 Candidatus Avilachnospira sp. | reverse complement strand
CTTTTAATATTCAAGTGATTACCACTCCAGGTTCTTGTCGGTCTCCTTGGAGAAGACGTGTGCGACATTGCCGCCGAAGGAGAAGTGAACAGTGTCGCCCATGGCGAAGTTGCCCTTCATGTCAACGGTGGGAACGATGATGACGACATCGCGGCCGTCCTCGGTGGTAACGTGCAGGTGGACGGAGGAGCCCATCATTTCGCTGACGTCGACCTTGGCCTTGATGCCGGTCTCGGTGATAGCGGTGTGGTCAGGACGTACACCCAGAGTTACGGGCTGGGACTGGACATCGTTGCCGAGCAGTCTTGCGGTCTTCTCTGCATCCATCTCAACCTTGATGCCGCCGTACTCTACGAAGTACTTGTCGCCTTCGCGAACGAGGTTTGCATCGAAGTAGTTCATCTGGGGGGAGCCGATGAAGCCTGCAACGAAGAGGTTGCGGGGATTGTTGAAAACTTCCTGAGGAGTGCCGATCTGCTGGATGTAACCGTCACGCATGATAACGATACGGTCGCCCAGAGTCATTGCCTCAGTCTGGTCGTGGGTAACGTAGATAAAGGTGGTATTGATACGCTCGCGCAGCTTGATGATCTCAGCGCGCATCTGGTTACGCAGCTTAGCGTCCAGGTTGGAGAGGGGCTCGTCCATGAGGAAGACGGCGGGGTCACGAACGATAGCGCGGCCGATAGCGACACGCTGTCTCTGACCACCGGAAAGAGCCTTGGGCTTGCGCTCCAGATACTGGGTGATGTCCAGGATCTCAGCAGCCTCGCGGACCTTCTTGTCGATAACTTCCTTGCTCTCCTTGCGCAGCTTGAGGGAGAATGCCATGTTTTCATAAACGGTCATGTGGGGGTACAGAGCGTAGTTCTGGAAAACCATTGCAATGTCTCTGTCCTTGGGGGCCACGTCGTTCATGACCTTACCGTCGATGATGAGCTCGCCGCCGGAAATCTCTTCCAGACCTGCGACCATACGCAGAGTGGTGGACTTACCACAGCCGGAGGGGCCAACCAGAACGATGAATTCCTTGTCAGCGATATCCAGGTTGAACTCCTGAACTGCTACGACGCCTTCATCGGTGATCTGCAGGTTGACCTTCTTTTCCTCTGCAGGGGCATCCTTCTTCTTTTTCTTCTTGGTCTCGCCGCTTACGAAGGGATAAACTTTCTTGATGTTTTTCAGCTGAACAGTTGCCATTTTTACGACTCCAAACACGGGGCCTCCGCCTCCGTATTCTCGCGGCCGGCGTAAACATCCGCACCGCATTACGACAGGTCTCCACACTGCCGCACCCTGAGCCACAGGGATATTTAGTTCCTCCTTATTAAAGCTATGGGAAGCATTTTGTGGAGTGCCGCCCATGCAGTCAGAATATGGCACAAAAAGCCATATACATTCTATAGCATATCTGCCTGCTTTGCAATCCAAAATTTGCAGGCAATTTTTATGCAGTATTCACAAGGAAAAAAATTTTCCGTCCGGGAGTAAAAAAACAGTGCGCAGCAAGCGCACTGTTTTTTATTTATTCTATTACAACTTCGTCCTCACCGGTGACCTTCTTTTCAAACTTAGCCATAAGCATGGGAGAGAAGATACCGATAATGCTGAGGATAATGAGAACCCAACACACGGGAGACTGGAACAGACACATAATGTCGCCGCCGCTGACACGGAGCGCACCGCGCAGGCCCTTTTCCGAAATCGGGCCCAGTATCAGCGCCAGAACAACCGCCGCCGTGTTCAGGTCAAACTTACGCATGAGATAGCCCAGCACGCCGAAGATGAGCATGACAACAACGTCGCTCATATTGCGGTGGATTGCGTAGGAACCGACAAAGCACAGAACGGTGACGCAGGGGATGAGGATCGCATCGGAGAGTCTGGAGATCTGGGCAAAGCCGCGGCAGCCCAGAGTGCCGATGGCCAGCATGAAGAACTGTACAAGCACGAATCCTGCAAAGGAGGTATAGGTCATTGCGGCGTGCTTGGTAAAGAGCTCAGGTCCGGGAGCAAGGCCCTGAATTACAAGGCCGCCCATCAGAACTGCGGTAACGGATTCGCCGGGGATACCCAGAGTCAGCATGGGGATCAGAGAGCCGCCGGTAACAGCGTTGTTTGCAGCTTCGGAGCCGCAGACGCCTTCAATTGCGCCGTGGCCGAAGTCTTCCTTGTGCTTGGAGAACTGCTTTGCATTGTTATAGCCCATGAAGCAGGCGATGGATGCGCCGGCACCGGGGAGAATACCGATGATGTTGCCGATAAGCCAGGAGCGGATGACCGTGGGGCGAAGCATCTTCTTTTCATCACGGGTCAGGGTGATCTTATCGGTGAACTTGCTGGCCTTGGCTCTCTTCTTGATCTCGGCCTCGGCAAGGATGAATGCCTGAGACATGGAGAAAAGACCGATGAGG
>JAZSAW010000186.1:0-8666 GCA_045602105.1 Candidatus Avilachnospira sp. | reverse complement strand
GATATCATTGGCAAAGGACACCAGATTTTCATTGAAGCCATCGGAATACTGCAGGGCGATTTCCGCCACCGAGTCCCCCTTGGCACCCTGCATATAGATGACACCCTCGTGGATGGGAGACTTGCCCTTGTTGAGCCAGGTCACATACTCCCGGATGCCGCCTTCATAGCAGAAATCCTCCCGGTTTTCCAGTCCGGGACGCTTGTCCTCCACGGAAATTTTCAGACCGCCGTTGAGGAAAGCCTGCTGACGCATCCGGTCACGGAGGATACTATACTCATAGACCGTGGTGTCGAACATCTCCGGGTCGGGCTTAAAGGTGACCACTGTGCCGTTCTTGTCCGTCCGGCCGATGATGGTCATGTCCTGGGTGATATGACCCCGGGAGAACTTCATCTGGTGGATCTTGCCGTCCTTGTGGACCTCCACCTGCAGCCACTCCGACAGGGCGTTGACCACAGACGCGCCGACGCCGTGGAGACCGCCGGAGACCTTGTATCCGCCACCGCCGAACTTACCGCCGGCATGGAGCACCGTAAAGACCACTTCCAGCGCGGGCTTACCGGTCTGGGCCTGAATGTCCACAGGGATACCACGGCCGTTGTCGGTGACGGTGATGGTGTCGCCCTCGTTGATGGTGACGGTAATTTCCGTGCAGTAGCCCGCCAGAGCTTCGTCAATGGCGTTGTCCACGATCTCATAGACCAGATGGTGCAAACCGGAGGAAGAAGTCGAGCCGATATACATACCGGGACGTTTCCGCACGGCCTCCAGTCCCTCCAGCACCTGAATCTGACTGGCGTCATAGGTTTCTTCTACTTTGTTGAGGATTTCTTCAGACATAAGTTACCTCCGTTTGGAGTGATTATATTTCTTATTTCAGCCGTTTTTCCAGCGTGGTGGCGTTGAACTGGCATAGATAGACCTTGTTCATGCCGTACTCACTGGTGAGGAGAAAGGATTTGGGCAGATCCTCCGTGACCGTGACCACTTCTCCGGACTGCTCCGCCTCTTTGAGAAAATTCCGGGTATGCTTGGAGCAGGTGGTATTATCCAGATCAAAAATACCGATGATGGAAGTGTCCCGCACGGCCATATCCGAGCCGATATTCACATACATGAGGTCACGTTCCTTCCGTTTTCGATGAGGGTGACTTCTCCCAGACTGGTCAGCCGGTCAGTCTCACAGCAGGTGATGAACACCTGCCCGGTCCTGATCTGGTTCAGGACAAAATCCTGCCGTCTGGCATCCAGCTCCGACAGCACATCGTCCAGAAGCAGGATGGGCTCTTCTCCCGTATCATCCCGGAAGATCTCCCGCTCCGCCAGCTTCAGGGAGATGGCAGCCGTCCGGGTCTGCCCCTGTGAGCCAAAGGCTTTCAGGCTGACCCCGTCCAGCTCCACATCGAAATCGTCTTTATGAGGTCCGGACAGGCACTGCCCGCTTTCCAGCTCTGCCCGGCGATGGCTCTGCTGGTGCTCCAGAATGGCCTGTTCCAGCTCCTGCCGGGGGGCAAGGGGGTCGGTGACGGTAGAAACCGTCTTATAGGTCAGCTGTAACTGCTCTTTTCCCCCGGAAAATTCCAGATGGTAGCGGGCAGTACAGTCTTTTAACTTGTTGAGATAATTGGCACGGTAGCCAATGAGCATTGCCCCCACCTGCGCCATGCGGACATCAAATTCCGGCAGGGCATCCAGAAGATGGGGAAACTCGTGATAGTCTTTGAGAATACGGGATTTATGCTCCAGCAGGCGGTTATACTCCGTCAGTGCCCGGTCATAGCCGGGACGAAGCTGACAAAGTGCCTGATCCAGAAGCCGTCTGCGACTGGACGCGCCGGTTTTTAATACCAGCAGGTCTTCCGGACAAAACAGGACAGTGGTCATCAGTCCATGGAACTGGGCAAAGCTTTTCTGCTTGACTCCGCCCAAGTATAACTGACGGGGCTTTCTGCCGGGAAACAGCACAGCCCGCAGAGTCTGCTCTCTTTCCTGCGAGAAGATCCTTGCCTCCAGATCGGCAAACTCCGCCCCAAAGCGCAGAAGCTCCGCTTCCTTTCGGGTACGAAAGCCGTGACCGGTGGAGAGATAGAAGATGGCCTCCAGCAGATTGGTCTTGCCTTGGGCGTTATCCCCCAAGATCAGGTTGACGCCGGGGACAAAAGCTCCGTCAAATTCCTCATAATTCCGAAAGCCCCGAAGCTTCAGATTATTCAGTCTCATCTGCTCTCACACGCCAGCACTGCCCGGCAAAGGTGACCACATCCATGTCCCGGAGCTTTTTGCCCCGCATGGTGCAGACTTCTCCATTGACCCGGACTTCTTCTTCCAAAATCACATTTTTTGCCATACCGCCGGTCTCCACGGCGTTTACAAATTTCAGAAAATCCTGCAGTTTGATAAATTCTGTATGGATGGTCACGTCCTCACAACCTGCGGGACGCTTGTTGATCTGTACTTTCATGGCAAACTCCTCAGTCGGCTTTCAGCCGGACAGGCAGGACCATATAGGCAAACTTTTCGCTCTTGTCGCAGGGCGTCAGAACGATAGGGCTCAGACCATTGCTCAGCTCCAGGGTGACTTCGTCTGCGGGCACAGCCTTCAAGGCGTCCAGCAGATACCGGCAGTTGAAGCCGATCTCCAGATCCTTGCCGTCACCGGCCAGAGAGCAGACGTCATAGGCTTCACCGATGGTGGTCACGGTATGGAACTCACCGGCATTGTTGCCGAACTTACAGCGTACAGGGCTTTTTAACTTCTCGGACACGATCAGACCCACCCGGTCGATGGACGCCATGAGCTTACTGCGGTCTGCCACCAGCAAAATGGGATTTTCTCTGGGCAAAACTCTGCGCCAATCCAGAAACTCCCCTTCCAGAATACGGCAGACCAGCGTCACATCTCCCATCTCAAAGAGGATATGCTTTCTGCCAAGGGTAAAGGAGGCAGGCTCGTCCGTATCCTGCAAAATCTTTTCCACTTCCTTCAGAGCGGAAGCGGGGGCGACGAATTTTACCGTTCTCTGGGTAGGCTGTTCCGGGAAATAACGGCGCAGTGCCAGACGGAAGCCGTCCACCGCCACCATGGTGATGGATTCGTCCTCCACTTCAATGAGACAGCCGGTGTGGATGGGCCGTGCCTGATTTTCGCTGACAGAGAAGATCGTGCCGGAGATCAGCTCCCGGAGGTTCTGCTGAGGGATCTGAATGGCGTTTTCAAACTCCACATCCGGCAGTTCGGGATAATCCTCGGCGTCCATGGCGGTGATGGTAAAAGACGAAATGCCACAGCGGATGGATACCTTGAAATTTTCATCCACACTGACCGTCACTTCCTCATCGGGGAGCTTGCGGACAATGTCAAAAAACAGTCTGGCGGGCATGACGCACTCACCCATCTGGGCGATCTCCGCCGGGACAGTGACCGTGATACCGGTCTCCAGATTATACCCGGAAAAATACAGCTGTAAGCCGGCTTTCACATGGATGCCCTCCAGCGCGGGAATGGCGCTTTTCTGGGCAACTGTTCTGGAAGCGACGGAAATGGCATTGACCAGCAGGGATTTTTCACAGACGAATTTCATAAAAGGACCTCCTTTTTATCCACAGGCCATGTGGGAACAAAATCAGTTAAGGATATTCTTTCTAAAGAAGAAAGGAAGAATATTTCAGCAGTATCAGTAGTAGTAAAAATTTATGTGGAAAACTGTGGCAAAGCAAGCAGTGCCAAGGGTTTTTCATCCACAGGCACTTGTGGATGAAAATGGGCTTTTCCACAGGCAAAATGGCCACTGAATTTTTGGGGTACTTCTCCACAGAAAATTTTTCACATTCCACACAGAATGTGGATAACTTACAGCTGGTTATTGATGTTGGCCATAATGTCCCGAATGGTGTCGTTCATGGGATTTTTGCTGTCGGCTAAGAAGGACTCCACCTTTTTTACGGCATACATGACCGTGGTGTGGTCTCGGCCAAACTCCCGACCCACATCGGGCAGGCTCATATTGGTCATTTTCCGCACCAGATACATGGCGGTCTGGCGGGCTTCCGCCGTACCCTTGTTTTTCAGCTTGCCCCGGAGGGTGGCTTCGTCAATGTTATAAAACCGCCCGGTCTCCCGGATAATGAGGCTGGGAGTAGGCAGGGTGTCCGCCTTGCCCTTATACATATCCTTGATGGCATTTGCCACATTGGTCACATTGATGACCATGCCGGTCAGATCGGCGTAGGCCTTGATCTTATTGACCGTGCCTTCGATCTGGCGGATGTTGGTGGTGATGTTTTCGGCAATGTAAGAGCAGACGTCATCGGGCATTTCCATGCCCAGAGATTTGGATTTGTTGCGGATGATTGCCATCCGTGTCTCATAGTCCGGGGGATTGATGTCTGCCAGTACGCCCCATTCAAAGCGGGTCTTCAGGCGGTCCTCCAGACGGAGCAGGTCACTGGGTGGACGGTCGGAGGTCAGGACGATCTTCCGGTGGTTTTCATAGAGGTTATTGAAGGTATGGAAGAACTCCTCCTGGGTGGCCTCTTTACCGGCGATAAACTGCACGTCGTCCATCAAAAACAGGTCGGCATTGCGGTATTTGTTGCGGAACTCCTGATTTTTACCGTCCTGCAGAGCCTGAATCAGCTCGTTGGTGAACTGATCGCCCTTGATGTAGATGATATTGGCATTGGGGTTTTTCTCATAGAAGGTGTTGGCGATGGCATACAGCAGATGGGTCTTGCCCAGACCGGAAGGTCCGTGGATAAACAGGGGATTGTAGGCCTCGGCAGACTTGGTGGCTACGGCCACAGCCGCTGCGTGGGCAAACTGGTTGGAAGGACCTACGATAAAGCGGTCAAAGGTGAACTGGGGGTTGTTTTCAATGAAATGGGGCTTCTGACCGGGAACGGTGACTGCCTTTTTCTTTGCCAGCTCGTCCAGAGTGAGAATCTCCACATCGGGATTGACGTGAAACAGCTCCTGCATGGCGCTTTTGATGTAAGGAACACAGCGGTCACGGATCACATCCCGGCGAAAATCGTAGGCTGTGGATAAAACCAGTTTTTCCTCGGTCATCTCCACCACTTCCACATCGTCAAACCAAGTGGAAATGACCGTGTCGGTCAGCAAATTTTCCATATGGGTCAGGACTTTCGCCCAGACATAAGAAGAAGCAAACATAAAATTTTACCTTTCCGGCGGTTTCGGAAAAAACCAAAACTTCCGCACAATAATTCAAAATAAATTATAGCATAGTTCCCCCAAAAAAGCAAGAAAATCACCGGGGAGAAAAAGGCAGAATCATGGAAAAAATTAGGAGAAAAAATCATGCACAATGATGGGTGCAGAACGGAAAAAGGAACGGCTTTTCGCCGTTCCTTTTGCGTTTATTTCTGTATGGAAATATTCAGCAGATCCAGAGTGTCCAGATAGGCCTCATAGAAGCCCGTGGCAGTCAGAGGCGTGACATCCGACTGCTCAAACCAGTGGCAGGGCTCAAGCTGAACATCATGGAACTGGCTGACAAACTGCCGCCCCTGACCCATAGCCTGGGCATAGGGGAGCATCTTATAGAAATACTGGGGGTCACGGCGAAGCATCTGGGAAAGGTGATGGTCGTTGGCGCTGCTGACAAACCGCCGGAAGCCAAGGGTCTGGCTGATGACTTCCGTGCCGTAAAGACTGCGCCGGCCACCGTGGATGGTCTGCCAGCCGATGAACACCGACAGTGCCACACTGGGCGCCATGAGCCCGGCTACGCCACCCAGACCGCCCAGCAGGAGCAGGAGAAATCCCGCGGCGATGCCAATACCCAGCTTCTTCCAGTCCCGGAGATAGAACATCCCGCAGGCGGAAATGGCGATGATACACAGGGCAAAGCCCGCCACAAAGCTCAGAAGCAGGAAAAATCCGTGGAAACGGGCGGGAGCAAGACTGTCCATGGCGGAAACCGTGGCAAAGGCGCAGGCCAAAGCGCAGAGCCACCGGGCAAGGACCGGCGACCCGCTGGACTTGTCATAAAGCCGACGCTGCCAGTACCGGGGGATGACGGACATGGCCCGCTCGCCTACCTTCTTGTACCGGACGCTTGCGCCGTCACAATGGTCGGAATTTCCGAACAGCAGGTCAAAGAGCTTTTTCTCGTATTTCCGCCGTTCATTGCCCATGGACATCCGGCGTTTGAGAATCACATGACCTGCCCGGTCGATGTAAAAGGACAGATAACCCAAGGTCGCCCAATAGCTGACCAGCATATTGAAATCGGCATTGCCACCGGCCAGCAGGAAGGGCAGGTCACCGGGATTGACCCCATCGGGAGGCAGGGTGCGTACCTGCACCCGCAGACCGGGGTTGCGGAGGGTCTGCCACCAGAAGCCGAGGGTCAGCACAATTAGCAGGATCACCAGCACCGTCCGCAGGGTCGAGCCGATGCCCTGACCGAATGAGCCGGAAAAATATCCCTTGGGCAGGGTCAGATCCATAGTCAGGGAGTCGCTGTCCTGCAAAATGCCGTTGACCGTAGCCGTAATGGCAGTGGGCAGGGTCTCGACGGTCATGTAATCTTCAATGATCTCTCCATAGTACCCGCTGGAGAAGGTGGGATAGCTGGTAAACTCCCGGGGCAGATTGACCGCCAGAGAGACTGTGCCCACCCGGTAATCCTGAGGCACAAGCAGAGGAACAGACAGCTTCTGGCTGTCCTGTCCGCCGGAGACCAGCTTGTCCTGGGTATAGGACAGGGTGAAGGACTGCGTGCCCATAAAGCCCATTTCGTTGGATACCGTCAGATACCGCAGACCGTTCTCCGCCGAGGCTTTGGTACGCATACCCACCACCTGACGGTTTCTGGCTTCACCGGGGAAGGCGAAGCGGATCTCCCGCAGAGCGCCCACAATGGACAGCTCCACTTCCTGAGAAACGGTGGCGTTACCGCGACCGTCCACGATGCAGGTAATCCGCACAGAACGGATGGCGGTCTCCCCCGCCAGCAGATCCGTCTCCGGGACGGCCTCCATCTGGGGCACAGGCGTTTCTTCTTCCGGGGCTTCCTCAGGCACTTCCGTCAGTTCATCGGTTTCCGGGGTCTGGGCATCATCCTCGGATACCGCCAGAGCCCATGGGGTGCATAACAGCAGGCAGCACAGCAGTACCAGCCCCGCCAGCAATCGTTTCATGTTCGTCCTCCTATGTTCACGCAAAAGCAAATAAAGTCGATAAAATGGCAGAATAATTGTAGCATATCTCAGGAGAAAAGGCAAGAAGCAGGACGAATGATCCGGGGGCGAACGGATTTATCCAAACACTTCCCTTTCCTGCACGCAGGAGGTTTTCAGGCTGGTGACCAGTGCTTCCAGCGCCGATACCGTATGGGGGCGGGTATCGCCACCGACCAGAACATACATAATATCGTCTCCCACCTGCAGTCTGCCGGAATTCAGCCATGTGCGGACATACCACACGCCCTCCATGGCGCGCGCCTGCTCCTCGGCGCGTGCCACAGCCTCCCGGTCAAAGGAAAACTCCATGGCCACCACCAGTCCGGCAGGCGTGCCCTCCCGGACGGATGCTCTGGAGGTTTGGCGCACCACGCCGTTGTGGGTCAGATACATCCCCACCTGCCCGGCATCCCGGTGGGCTTTGGCCTCTTTCAGCCACTGGGTCATATCGGGAATTTTATTCATGGGATAACCCCCTTTTCAGAATAGTAAACTGATTTTTTCGGAACAAAATAAGCCCATCCTGCGCCATTTTGCTCAGTTCATGGGACAGCGCACTGCGGTTGACGCACAAAAAGGACGCCAGATCCTCCCGGGAAAAGGGGATGGCGAAGCTGTCCTGCCCCCGCTTGTCGGCCTGCATGGTCAGGTAGGTCCAGATTCTTGCCCGCAGTCCGTTCTGGGACAAAATCGCCAGCCGGTAGTCCTTTTTCACCGTTTCATTGGCAACCAGCTTCAGAAGCCCGGCGCAGACCGTCTGTCGGGTGGCTTCGGACAACCTGCCCGGTTGGAGAAAGACCTCTGCCGGAAAGGACAAAAGGGTCGTATGGGCAGAGCAGACGGCATGATACGGGGACAGGCGGGTAGGGGTACAGACCAGCTCCGCCCCAAAGACCTCTGACTGCTCCACGACCCCCAACAGACTTCGCTGACCGTCGGCAAACAGGTGGAACAGCTGAACACAGCCGTCCACGACCACGGACAGTTGGTCAAGCCTCTGGCGTGGGGCGAGCAACACCTGCCCCTTGGCGTAGGTCTGCCTGCGCCCCAGAGGGAGAAGCTCTGCAATCGCTTGGGCAGACAGTCCCGAAAACAACACGCACGACCGGAGTTTTTCCTCCATCCCACCACCTCCTTTTTCCCTATTATACCATAGAAATGTTGTCCCAACAACATACTTTTTTCCTGCTCCATGGTAAGATGGAAAAAACGGAGGTGGTTTCCATGAAACGGTTTCTTCCCCTGCTTCTGTGCCTGCTTCTGGCAGGCTGTTCCGCCGGGAAGCAGAGGGTCGTGGTCTTTGCGGCCTCCTCCCTGACAGATGTGTTGACCCAACTGGAAAAGACTTACGAAGAAGAAGCTCCGACCATAGATCTGGTCTTTAACTTCGATTCCTCCGGCACCCTCCGCACCCAAATCGATGAGGGCGCGGAATGTGACCTGTTTCTCTCGGC
>JAZSAW010000185.1:0-7736 GCA_045602105.1 Candidatus Avilachnospira sp. | reverse complement strand
AAGGTGCAGACACTGGTGGATGTGGGTCTGGGCTATGTGAAGCTGGGGCAGAGCTCCACCACCCTGTCCGGCGGTGAGGCGCAGCGGGTAAAGCTGGCCACGGAGCTGAGCCGTCGTGCCACCGGGCGAACCATCTATATTCTGGATGAGCCCACCACCGGTCTGCATATGGCAGACGTCCACAAGCTTATTGACGTTCTGCAGATCTTAGTAGACGGAGGCAACACGGTGCTGGTCATCGAACACGATCTGGATGTCATCAAGGTGGCGGATCATATCATCGACCTTGGCCCGGAGGGTGGCAGCGGTGGCGGTACTGTGGTGGCCACCGGCACACCGGAAGAACTGGCGGAAAACCCGGACAGCTATACGGGACAATATCTCAGGCGTGTCCTGTAAGATTTACCCTTTTTTCATATTTCTCCTGCCCTCCTGTGGTATAATCCCCTCAGGAGGGCTTTTCTCATGAAAAAACGAATCAAGTGGATCTTGGCTCTGCTGACCATCGTGCTGGTGACCCTGTACTGCAACGTCAGTCTGGATGCCGAGGAATATACCGTCTATTCCTCCCGCCTGCCTGCAAGCTTTGACGGACTGCGCCTGACGGTGCTGACGGACATTCACGGCAGTCGCTTCGGTGAAGGCAGTCAGACGCTTCTGGATGCGGTGGCCGCCGCCCGGCCGGACTATATCTGCATCAGCGGTGATCTGGCGGACGAGTACACCGACACTGCCATGCTCCCGCCTCTGCTTCAGGGACTTTGCGACATCGCTCCCACCTGCTATGTCACCGGCAACCACGAATTTCGCCGGAAAGACACAGAGGAGCTTATGCAAATGATCGCTGACTGTGGGGTGACCGTCCTGCGCAACGACTATCTGCTTCTGGAACGGCAGGGACAGACCCTTGTACTGGCAGGAGCGGAAGATCCCAACGGTCACGCGGATATGGAGACCCCGGCAGAGCTGATGGCACGGATCCGGGAAGCTGTTCACAACGACCCCTATATCGCCATGGTCTATCACCGCAATGATGCCCTGCGCCTGTGGAGCGGGTTGGAAGCAGACCTTGTCCTGTCCGGTCACGGACACGGCGGCGTCATCCGTCTGCCCTTTGTGGGGGGACTTCTGGGGGTAGACCGGAAATTCTTCCCCAAAAACGCCGAGGGGCTTTATACCCAAGGGCGCACCACGCTGGCAGTCTCCCGGGGACTGGGAGGCGTGCGCCTGTGGAATCGCCCCCATCTGCCCACAGTCGTCCTGCGGGCGCAACCGTAAACGTTCTGTGAACAATGCTCCCTTGGGGTTGTTTCCCGAAAAATCCGCTGTATAATAGTAGCATAACAGTTGAGGTGATAAGATGTTTCGCAGAATAGGTGACTGGTTTCGGAATTTCATGCTGGGTCGCTACGGCTCGGACAGACTGGGCACGGTATTGCTGATCAGCGGTATCGTCCTGATGGTGCTGTCCTCCCTGCTGGGCGGTCGGTATGACTGGGCAAATCATCTGACCCTGCTGGCGTATATTCCTCTGTTCTGGTGCATTTTCCGGATGTATTCCAGAAACATCGAAGCCAGACGGCGGGAAAACGCCCTGTTCGTGGGCTTTTTCAACCACCTGAAAGACAGAGAACACCGGTATTTCCGATGCCCCCAATGTAAGCAAAGTGTCCGGGTCCCCCGGGGGCGCGGGAAGATCAATATCCGCTGTCCCAAATGCAGTACCCGGTTTATTAAGAAAACATAAGAAAAAACCTGCTCACAGAGCAGGTTTTTTATGCTTTATAATGGACTTTGCTTGATTTTGGCGTACTTTCTGGGATACTGCGCCGGGGTGGGGCGCACCTTATCCACCACCACGATTCGGTGGATGGCATCGCCGATGGGATATTCAAAAATTCCCGAAACCTGACCGCCCAGTTTGGAAATGGCATTTTTGGCTTCGTCCACTTCCTCCGCGGTCATCGCCCCTTTCAGGGCAAGGAATTTGCCGCCGACTTTCACATAGGGCAGGCACAGCTCGCAGAGGATATTCAGCCTTGCCACAGCACGGCTCACCGCCAGATCGTAGGTCTCCCGGCAGGTGGTCACATACTCCTCCGCTCTGGCGTCCACCACCTGCGCATCCACACCCAGTCCGGGCAAAATCTCTCTGAGCCAGTTCATCCGCTTTTGCAGGCTGTCCAGCAGTGTCAGTTGCACAGACGGCTCACCCAGCGCCATGGGCACACCGGGAAAGCCCGCGCCACAGCCTACATCGATAACGGTCTTATTCCGGCAGTCTGTGGCGTCCAGCACCGCCAGTGAGTCCAGAAAATGAAGCTCCGCCACAGCCTCCGGCTGGGTGATGGCCGTCAGGTTCATCACCTGATTCTTTTCCAGAAGCAGTCGCCCGAATTCACAAAATCTGCTGACCTGTTCCTCAGTCAGTTCTCGCCCGGTCCGCTTCAGACCGGTGATCAACGCCTCCCGCATCATCGGTCAGGAAGAATCAGCGCCAGAAAGGTCGCCGGCTCGGTGGTGTGATTGCGGATGGCATGGGTATGTCCGTCGGCGCAGAACTCGGCATCACCGGCATGAAGCTCCCGCTCCACGCCGTCCTCAGCCACCATGACCGCGCCGGAAAGCACCCAATAGACTTCGCCGTTGCCCACATGGGGATGTTCGCCGATGGACTGGCCCGGCTGGAGGGTCACCTTTGCCAGCATCTGCGCCCGTCCGCCCAGTTCCTCGGTAGAAAACAGGTGGGTAAAAGGCAGGTTGCCCACGCCACCACGGACATTTTCTTTATATTCACAAATCATATCTTTCCCAAAGTGAAACATAACTATCGCTCCTATTTATGGTATTTACTGCCTGCCTGTATGCTTTCCGCCCGGTAGAGCTGTTCCAGCACCATGACCCTTGCCAGATGGTGGGGAAAGGTCATTTTGCTCATGGATAACCGGCAGTCTGCCTGTGCCTTGATGCTTTCGTCCATGCCAAAGGACGAGCCGATGAGAAAACAGGCAGACGATTTTCCGCTGTTTTTCACGGTTTTCAGGGTGTCCGCCAGTTCCTGAGAGGACTGCATTTTCCCCTCCGGTGTCAGGACGCACAGCCATGACCCCTTGGGAATAGCCTTGCGGATGGCTTCCGCCTCCTTTGCCAGACCCTGGGCAATTTCCGCCGGAGAGGGGTCATCGGGCAGGCGATGCTCCGGAAGCTCCAACAGCTTAAACTGGCAGTAGCCTCCCAGACGCTTGCCGTACTCCTCCGACGCGGAAATATAAAACTTTTCCTTGCATTTTCCCATGCAGATCAGGGTGATGGAAAACATAGTGCCTCCCTTTTGGCTTACCGCAGGAAGCCTTCCAAGATCTGTTCCTCGGCTTCTTCGGCTGTCAGACCAAGGGTCATGAGCTTGAGAATCTGCTCGCCGGCGATCTTGCCGATGGCGGCCTCATGAATCAGTCCCGCGTCCACATGGTTGCAGGTGATCTCCGGGATGGCCCGGACTCTGGCCTCGCCCATAATAATGGCGTCACAGCTCACATGACCGAAGCAGGGGCAATTGCCCTCCACCCGGGGATAGAAGATCTGCACGGAGTTATCCTGCGCCACAGAGCGGGAGATGACCCGGGTCTTTGCCCCTGCTCCGTTCAGGAACACATCCATTTCACTTTCGGCTTTCTGGTCGCCGTGGGTCAGGAGCTTTTCCTGCACCACAAACTCCGCATTTGCCCCCAGCTCAGCCTTGGTATAGCGTTTGGTGTCGTCAACGCCTCTGATCTGCACAGTCTCCAGGGTCACGGAAGCACCCTCCTCCAGATAGAGGATGGTCTGGGGATTGAGTACCCGCTTGCCACTGCCTTCGCCCTCGCCGTAGTGCTTTTCCACATAAGTCATCCGGGCATTTTTGCCCACATAGAAGGTGTGGATGCCGTCATGCTGGGTATCGCAGTCGCCACAGTTGTGGATGCCACAGCCGGCGACAATTTTTACATCGGCGTTTTCCCCGATGAAAAAGTCATTATAGACCGTATCGTGGAAGCCGGACTGGGTCAGCACCACAGGAATGTGGACATTTTCTCCCTTGGTATTGGGGGCGATATGAATGTCGATGCCGTCCTTGTCGGTCTTGGTTTCAATGCGGATGTTTTTGGAGTTCTGCCGGAACGCCTTCTTTCCGTCGGTGCGGATATTGATTGCGCCGGTTTCGGGAATGGCGGCCAGTTCCGCCACTTCCTGCAGGATTTTTTTCTGAATATCATTCAGCATTTGCGGTCCACCTCCAATCGGTTGCATCCGGCCACCGTGTCTGCCATGATCTGGGAATACAGGGCGTCCGCCGGTCCGCGGTTTTGGATTCGTCCGCCGGCGATGAGAATGATCTCGTCTGCCAGACGGATGATCCGCTCCTGATGGGAGATGATGAGGATGGTCTTATCCTGCCGGTCATGAAGCTCCCGGAAGGTTTCCGTCAGACGGGCAAAGCTCCACAGGTCGATGCCGGCCTCCGGCTCGTCGAAGATCATCAGGTCGGCGTCCTTGGCCAACACCGTGGCGATCTCGATACGCTTGACCTCTCCGCCGGACAGGGAGGTATCCACATCTCTGTCCACATAGTCCCGGGCACACAAACCTACCTTGGTCAGGTAGTTGCAGGCCTCCGAGTGAGAGAGCTTTCTGCCGGAAGCGATCTGGAGCAAGTCGGCCACCTTCATGCCCTTAAAGCGGGGAGGCTGTTGGAAGCCGTAGGAAATGCCCAGCTTTGCCCGTTCGGAAATGGACAGGTCGGTCATGTCCCGACCGTTCCAGAAGATTTGCCCTGCAGTGGGGGTCGCCAGACCCATGATCACCTTGGCCAGAGTGGTTTTGCCACCACCGTTGGGACCGGTGATGACCACGAATTTTTTGTCCTCAATGGTGAGGGATACGTCCTTCAGAATATCGGTCATGCCGGCTTCCGAGGGAACGGTAAGGGTCAGATTTTTCAGTTCCAGCATGGGTATCGCCTCTTTTCCTTTTTTTCTCAGTATAGCATATAATTGCAATAATAGCAACCATTATTATTATTCCAATGCCAGTCCCAAATAGGCATTTTTTACCGCCTGCCTGTCCCCCAGCCATTTGACCATGGCAAAGGGTGCACCGCCCAAGTCCTCCGGCAGACATTCCGCGGTGTAGGTATCCGATGTGGCGGCACAGCCGTTGGCAGTCCGGTAAAACCGCAGACCATAGACCTCTTGGGCATAGCGAAGGACATCCGTTCCATAGACCATGTGGGGTATGGGCAGACAGCCTTCCCGCAGTTCGGCATATTCCTCCACAGAAATTTCCTGTCCGCCGGAAAAAGCTGTCCGGTTGCGGGTAAAGACCGCTTCATAGCCCAGCTTTTCGTAAAACCGGAACAAAGACGGCTCGCCGGGAGTCAGAACGGCGCAGGCGAAGCCTCTAAGTGCCAAATCCTGTTCGGAAAAAGCCATCAGCTCCCGGCAGAGACCTTGTCCCCGGTACTGCTCTGCCGTAGCCACGGCGTAGACATAGCCGGCAGGACTGTCCCCCTCCGCCCTCAGAATCTGAGGCAGGACATGGACCATGGCGCAGACCCGGTCAACTGTCCGGGCAACATAGCTCCGGCAAGAGGGAAAGGCGGAGAAAAATTCGTCCACCGCCTCGGGGCTGTCCCCGAAGGCCTCCTGCCAAAGCGCACGGATACCGGGCAGATCCTGTTCTTTTGCAAGTTGAAACTCCATGTTTCCTTATGCCTCCCCGGGAAAATCGAGCTCTTTGGCCATAAACTTTTCCAGAAAAATGGGGTGGTAGCTCTCCTTGGCCTTTCGCAGACCCTCCACGCCCATATCGTCCTCCCGGTTGAGATACCGAATCTCCGGGTACTTCTGCCGGATATACCGGGCAAACTCCCGGTTGACCAGGGGGTAAGCCCCCTGCACATCGGCAAAGGCCTTTTCAAAATTCACATCAAAGGTGTCGGTGCTGATTCGGTTGCCCATGGAGAAGCCCACAGGGGTATTTCCATCGGCATAGAGGATGATTCCCTCAAATTCCATCAGGGCGAAATGGGCAAAAGCAATGTCCAGTGCCCGGCGGTCACCGGCGGAATCGTGGCTCTCATTCCACTTTTCTGCCAGCATCCGGCAGACAGGGAGATTTTCCTCGGTGATGGTCACGGTATACCAGTCGGGATGTGCTTCCACAAAGCGGTTGATGTGGTTGCGCTTGGCCTGATATTTCTTTCCCGCCAGCTCTGCCAGGGTGTCGATCTCATAGAGATAATCAAAGGCGTTGCGGTCTTCCGTATAGGTGAATTTGCCGGGATACAGCGCTTCCAGCTTTGCCATAGTATCCCGGGTCAGACTGCGGACCACAAAGGGTCTGCCTTTGTCATGGGCATCCTGCCACAGCTTATCCAGCACCGGGCGGACATCCCCGCAGCCGGCGGGGTAGATATATTGCAGAAGTCCACCGAACTCCAACCGCTGACACAGGCAACCACCATACCGGGCGATCTCTCCGTAGAAGGACGACCACAGGTAGAGATTGGCAAAGGTGTACTCCGCGCCACGGAAGCCGGAGCAGGCGTAAAGCTCCTGAATCCAAGGGCGGTCAGCCAGAGTCGGTTTGTAAAAATCAAGCATAGTTCCAGTTCTTTCCATTTTATTTCTATCATATCACGCCCGTCAAGGGGCACTTGTATTTTGACCCAAGGAGTGGTAAAATACCCTTATAATGTGAAATTATGCCGTTTTCCCGGCTGAACAGGAGGACTTTCCCCATGTGCCAGAAGTGCAAAGAGAAGTTTTATATCACCACACCCATTTATTATCCCTCGGATAAGCTCCATATCGGCCACAGCTACTGCACCGTGGCCACCGACACCATGGCCCGCTATAAGCGGATGCGGGGCTATGACGTCATGTTCCTGACCGGCACCGACGAGCACGGCCAGAAGATCGAGGAAAAGGCCAAGTCCGCAGGCGTGACCCCCCAGGCCTTTGTGGACAATATCGTCACCGGAGAAAAGGGCGTGCTGGATCTGTGGAAGCTGATGAACATTTCCAACGACCGCTTTATCCGCACCACCGATGACTACCATGTAGAGGCTGTCCAGAAGATCTTTAAGAAGATGTATGAAAAGGGCGATATTTACAAGGGTAGTTATCAGGGCAAATACTGCACCCCCTGTGAGAGCTTCTGGACGGAGAGCCAGCTGAAGGACGGCAAGTGCCCCGACTGTGGCCGGGAGGTCACCGACGCCCAGGAGGAGGCCTATTTCTTCCGGCTGTCCAAGTATGCCCAGCCTGTTCGGGATCTGCTGGTGAACACGGATTTCCTTGAGCCCAGAAGCCGGGTCAACGAAATGGTCAACAACTTCATCGACCCCGGTCTGGAGGATCTGTGCGTGTCCCGCACCAGCTTCACCTGGGGCGTGCCGGTGGATTTTGACCCCGGTCATGTGGTCTATGTCTGGGTGGACGCCCTGTTCAACTACACCACCGCACTGGGCTTCCTCAATGATAAGTATGATGGTTACAAGGATTTCTGGCCTGCCGATGTCCATTTCGTGGGCAAGGAGATCGTCCGCTTCCACTCCATCATCTGGCCCGCCATGCTCATGAGCCTGGGTGAGCCGCTGCCCAAGAAGGTCTACGGCCACGGCTGGCTGCTGCTGGACGGCGGTAAGATGAGTAAATCCAAGGGCAATGTGGTCGACCCCTATATTCTGGCAGAAC
>JAZSAW010000184.1:0-4201 GCA_045602105.1 Candidatus Avilachnospira sp. | reverse complement strand
GCCACCCTGTCCATCAGCTACTATGACCTGGGTTACACCACCGGTAAGATGGCCGTAAAGATCCTCAGAGACGGCGCGGATATTTCTACCATGCCCATCGAGTATGCGGAAAAGCAGACCCCCAAGTACAACCCCCAGAATTGTGAAGCACTGGGCATCGAAGTTCTGGAAGGCTATACCGCCATCGAACTCAACTGATCCCCAAGGAAGTTTCCGGCTGGAGAGAAGTCATATTCTCTCCGGCCATTACCCAAATATCGGAATACAGGAGAAATCATATGGAAATCCTCCAACAGCTGATCAATGCCCTTCCGGGCTCTGTCTCACAGGGTCTGATCTGGGGCATTATGGCCATCGGTGTTTATATTACCTATCGAATTTTGGATGTTGCCGACCTTACGGTCGACGGCTCTTTTGCTACAGGCGGCGCGGTAGCCGTTATGCTGATATTGGGTGGCTGTGACCTGTGGCTCGCTATGCTGGTGGCCTTTATCGCCGGTCTTCTGGCCGGTGCGGTCACCGGACTTTTGCATACATTTATGGGCATCCCGCCTATTCTGGCCGGTATCCTGACGCAATTGTCCCTTTATTCCATCAATCTGAAAATTATGGGTAAGGCAAATCAGTCGGTCAATGTCAACCAGACAGATTTGCTGGTTTCCCTTCGCTGGGTCAAGGAATTTGCCTTCCATAACCCGCTGATCACCGTAGGTATTGTTCTGGTGATCTTGATCGGAGTGTTGTACTGGTTTTTTGGCACAGAGCTTGGCTGTGCCGTCCGAGCAACGGGCATCAATCTCCATATGAGCCGTGCGCAGGGCATCAACACCAGCTTCAACAAGGTTTTGGGCATTATGCTCTCCAACGGCCTTGTGGCCTTTTCCGGCGCACTGCTTGCTCAGTTCCAGGGCTTTGCCGATGTCAAAATGGGTCAGGGCTCTATCGTCATCGGTCTGGCGGCGGTCATCATTGGCGAGGCGCTCTTTGGCAAGATATTCAGAAACTTCGCTCTGCGGCTGCTTTCCGTTGCCTTTGGCTCTATCATTTACTATATCGTCATTCAGGCGGTCATTACTCTGGGCTTTGACGCCAACCTGCTGAAGCTCCTTTCCGCAGTGATCGTTGCGGTGTTCCTTGCTGTGCCTTACTGGAAAAGACAGTATAACGAGACGCATATGAGAAGAATCAAGGGGGGCAAGGCAAATGTTTGATATTATCCATGTGGAAAAGACCTTTAACCCCGGAACTGTCAATGAAAAGAAAGCCCTCAACGGTATCGATCTGCATCTGGATGAAGGGGATTTTGTCACAGTCATCGGTGGCAATGGTGCCGGTAAATCCACCATGCTCAATATGATCGCCGGTGTCTATCCTGTGGACTGCGGAAGCATCGTGGTCGATGGCGAGGACATTACCAGACTTCCTGAGTATAAGCGTGCCAAGTATCTGGGCAGAGTGTTTCAGGATCCCATGACCGGCACGGCGGGAGATATGCAGATCGAGGAAAATCTTGCTCTGGCAGCCAGAAGAGGCAAAAAGAGAACGCTCCGTATCGGCATTACCGCTAAGGAGAGAAAAGAGTACAGGGAACTGCTGAAGATTCTCGATCTGGGTCTGGAAGAACGGCTTACGGCGAAGGTCGGTCTGCTTTCCGGCGGACAACGGCAGGCACTGACCCTGCTTATGGCGACCCTGAAAAAGCCGAAGCTCCTGCTTCTGGACGAGCATACCGCCGCCCTTGATCCCAGGACCGCCAGAAAAGTTCTGGACATCACGGAAGAGATCGTGGAAAAGAATAACCTGATGACCATTATGATCACCCATAATATGGCGGACGCCATCCGAGTCGGCAACCGCCTGGTCATGATGCACGAGGGACGAATCGTGGTCGATGTCAAGGGTGAGGAAAAGAAAAAGCTCACCATCGAACAGCTTCTGCAGATGTTTGAAGCCTCCAGCGGAAGTCAGTTTACCAGCGATAAGGTCATGCTTTCCAAGTAAATTAAAAGAGATTGCAGTCTTGACTGCAATCTCTTTTTTGCTTATTGATCCGCGGTGGATTCTTCAATCAGGGGACGCAGGATGCCGTAGCCCTCAAAGCGGGTATCCCGGGAGGCGGTCTGGAAGACCACCTGCGTTGCAGGGTCAGATAAAAATTCCGAAACATCGGCAACCATTCCCTCAACTGACGAGCCGTTTTCCGTGGTCAGGTAAATACGGTCGGAGAATTCGGCAACCTGCGGGACAGTCGAGCCGAAGCTGATGCGTACAGGCAGGGAAGAAAGGGCATCCCGGATCATTCTGGCAGCCTCCGTAGCCACTTCCTGACGGGTCAGCTCGCCACTGTCATAGACGATATTCTTGCTGTCAGGTATCTGAAAGCCGTCAAAAACGATCTCATCAAAGCCCATGTCAGCCAGCTCTGTGGCGATGGAAATGAGATGATCCTGCACATCCTCGTCCATGGGGTCGAGCCAGTAGCAACCCAGGTCATCCATCCACAAAGCGCCGGAACGCAAGGGAAGACCGCTGGACTGGTTGTCCAGGGCGAAGTTGTTGTCCGAAAAGGCGGGGATTCTGGCAATCATATATGTCCTGCCGGAATTGCCGTACTGCCGGAGCAGGCGTGCAATGCCGTCAATATCGGCACTGGAGGTGACTGCACCGGGAAGATCTGAGGCATAATAAAAATTGCCGTAGATGCTTTTCATTTCCAGCAAAAGAGCTTTGGGGGTCTCATCCAAAGCATCCAGAGCCTCTGTCACAGCGGGCAGATCCAGAAGCATGGGGGTGGAGATATACCACCCGGAAAGGGTGGTCAGCTCGCCCTCACCCAGAGAGCCGACGGATAAAATATCGTCATCCGTCACGATCTCAACAGGGAAAGCATCCGGAGAAAGAGGCGGATCAGTAGGTTTGCTTGCATCAAGATCTTGGGCGTAATCCAGTTCAGCGCCGGTCTGGGTGTAGACCAGAAACCGCTGCACAAAGATAAACCGGCAGGCGATAAAGATGGTCAGAGCCAGTAAAACCGCACCGAGCACCAGCAGAGAGATCTTAAAATAGCGTTTGTTTCTGTAGGAGAAGATACGCATCGGTCAGCCCTCCTGTCCGGGCGTAGCAGTGATCTGACACCAGTCCTGCATGGTACGCACCCTTTGGATGACCAGACCGGCAGCGGTGATGGCAGTCTTGACCTCCTCCAGACGCTTATCCAGAATACCGGAGCAGATGAATAATCCACCGGGCTTCAAAAAGTGGGGAATCAGAGGAGAGAGAGGGATGATCACATCAGCAACGATGTTGGCCAGAACGATGTCATATCCGGGAGCAGACAACTGCTCCATTTTTGCTCTGTCGCCAATGACGTCACCGGTGACCGCAGTAAATCGGTCTGCCATAAGACCGTTGATGGCGGCGTTCTCCCGGGCAATATCCTCCGCCTTGGGGTCAATATCCACACCAATGGCGGAGCTTGCGCCCAATAACAGGGCAGTAATGGACAAGATACCACTGCCACTGCCCAGGTCGATGACGGTCTCACCGCCGTCAATGGCTTCTTCCAGAGCGATCATGCACATCTGGGTCGAGGCATGAGCTCCCGTACCGAAGATCATTCCCGGGTCAAGGAGAATCGGCAGGCGGTTTTCCTTGTTCTCCGGCTTCAGCCACTGGGGGATCACCAGAAGCTTTTCTCCAATAGGCAGGGGCTGATAATACTGCTTCCAGTTGTTTTCCCAGTCCTCATCCTGCAGATTGGCCAGCGCGATCTCTAGAGTGCCCAGATCCTTACCGGGATATTGGCTCTGCAAAAGCCTCATCTGATCTTTCAGGTCGCTGACGGCTTCCATAGCGCCGGCGCAGTCCTCCAGATACAGACGAATCTGAGAAAGCCCCTCCATCTGCCGGGAAAGCTCCTCATCCACATAGTCCCAATATTGCTGATTTTGTTCCAAAAAATCCTGAAACTCCCTCTGATCGTCCATAATAAAGCTGTCATAGCCCAGAACGGTCAGACGCTCCGCCACCTGCTCAATGCCGGCGGAGGAAGTTCGGATCGTCAATTCCAACCACTGCATAAGTGCCTCCGATACAACAGGTATTTTTTATAGTTTACATGAAAATGCAGCGAATCACAAGAGTATTGTTTTACAATTCCGGAAAAGTATTGTATAATGGTTACCAATGAAAGGAATGTTGT
>JAZSAW010000183.1:0-6078 GCA_045602105.1 Candidatus Avilachnospira sp. | reverse complement strand
GTGGCCAAGCCCCTGCATGTAGGCCATCTGCGCTCTGCCATTATCGGTGAGAGCCTCAAGCGGATCAACCGCTATTTCGGCAACCATGTCATCGGCGACATCCACATGGGTGACTGGGGCTTGCAGATGGGTCTGATCATCGAGGAAGTCCGGGAGCGTCAGCCGGAGCTTCCCTATTTTGACCCTGCCTTTACCGGAGAATATCCCCAGGAAGCCCCCTTTACCATCTCCCAGCTTGAGGAGATCTATCCCTGTGCCAGCGCAAAAAGCAAGGTAGACGAGGCCTTTGCTGCCCGCGCCCATGACGCCACCTTCAAGCTCCAGAACGGAGAGCGGGGCTATCGGGCCATGTGGGATCACATTATGCGCCTGTCTGTGGAGGACCTGAAGAAAAACTACCATAATCTCAATGTGGATTTTGATGTCTGGCTGGGTGAAAGTGACGCACAGCCCTATATCCCCGCCATGATCGAAGCCATGAAGGACATGGGTATCACCTCCGAGTCCGAAGGCGCTCTGGTCATCCATGTGCAGGAAGAATCCGATTCTAAGGAAGTCCCCCCCTGTATTCTGGTGAAATCCGACGGAGCTACCCTGTATGCCACCACCGATCTGGCCACCATCGTCCAGCGGATGCAGGACTATCAGCCCCGCAAGCTCCTGTATCTGACGGATAAGCGTCAGGCTCTGCACTTCGAGCAGGTCTTCCGGGCTGCCCGCAAGGCAAAGATCGTTCCCGCGGATATGGAGCTGGAGCACGTGGGCTTCGGCACTATGAACGGCAAGGACGGCAAGCCCTTTAAGACCCGTGACGGCGGTGTCATGCGACTGGAACAGCTCATTGGTGAGATCACCGATTATGTCCGCAAGAAGATCACGGAAAATCAGGTGGTGGATACCGACGAGGTAGACGCCACTGCCCGCCTGATCGCCATGGCCGCCCTGAAATACGGTGACCTGAGCAACCAGCCCACCAAGGACTATGTCTTTGATCTGGAGCGGTTTGCCGCCTTTGAGGGAAATACCGGTCCTTATATTCTCTATACCATCGTGCGAATCAAGTCCATTCTGGCCAAATATGCAGGTACGCCGGATATATCCGCTCTGACCCTGCCGGAGACCAAGGAAGCCACCGACCTGATGCTGGCTCTGACCCGCTTTGCCGACAGTATGCAATTGGCCTATAAGGACAACGCCCCCAACGCCATCTGCGCCTATATCTATGATCTGGCCGGCGCAGCCAATAAGTTCTACCACGAAACCAGAATCCTGGCTGAGCCTGACGCTGTGAAGCAGGCCGGTTATGTGGCTCTTATGAATCTGACCCGCCAGGTGCTGGAGACCTGTATCGACCTTCTGGGCTTTGAAGCTCCGGAGAGAATGTAAATACAAAAATGGATGCCTCACTTGAGGCATCCATTTTTTCACTGTTCAGATGTTACTCTCTTTTTGGTTTGCGGTTTTCCGCAGATAATTGCCGATATTGGTCAGGCACATGAGAAGTGAAACCAGAAACGCGCCGGGAATGAGAATGATCCACCAGCTTTTGGTCATCAGTGCCTTCTCCGCCATCGACAGCATACTACCCCATGAAATGATCTCCAGTGGCAGACCCATACCCATGAAGCTCAGGGTGGATTCGGCACTGATGGCACTGCGGACATTCATGACCACCATAAACATAATGGAGGCGATAAAGTTCGGGGCAAGATGTCGGCCTAGAATATGAAAAAAGCCTCCGCCCATGCACTTGGACGCGATCACATACTCGCTGTTTCTGATCTGCCGTACCTCTGTACGAATGACCTTTGCCATACCTGCCCATCCGGTCACGCCAATGACAACGGACAAACTCAGGACATTGGCCTGTCCAAAAATCGCCTGCAAAAATAGCACCAGAAGAAGTCCGGGCACACTGAGAAAAATCTCCGTAAAGCGCATCATCAGGGTATCCAGCCACTGGGGGGCGATACCGCTGACCGAGCCGTAGACCACGGCGATAAGCGTGGAGATCAGAGTCGCCAGAAAACCGATCGCAATCGAAATTCGACCACCGTACCAGATACCGGAGAAAATATCCCGACCAAGGGTATCCGTACCGAACAAAAACTCCCCATTGGGAGAAATATTATAGTTGTTCAGATCCAGATAAGCAGGGTCTTTGGTCATCAGCAGTTCCGCGAACAGACAGCACAGGACAATAACTACCAAAACGATCACGGAGACCCACGGAAATCCAACTAGTCTTTTCCTCTTTTTCACGATTTTTGGTGGCTCATGGCGAATACCAACCAGGGTAAACAGTTCTTTTTCCGTCATCTCCCTGTCACCTCGCTTGCCTTGATTCTGGGGTCGATACGCTCGCTGATGATTTGCCCGATAAGGTTGCAGAAAATCACCAGAACACCGGTCAGCATACAAAGCACCATCAGCAGATTATAATCATGATAGCGGGCACTTTCGTAAGAGAGCGCGCCGATGCCCGGATAACTGAACACCGTTTCCACGATATAGGTGCCACCCATCACATGGGGTACGGAGATGGCCATAAGGCTGATATAGGTGGGCATGATGTTCCGCAGACAGTGGCCAAACATCAGCTGTCTTTTAGACAGTCCCTTGGACTTGCCCAGAAGCACATAATCCGCTCTGGTCTCTTCCAGCAGTTTGTTGCGAATCATATAGGCATAGTACCACAAATGTTGCAGTACCACGATGGTCATGGGCAAAATCAGATGCTCTGCACGGTTCAGCACATCCTGCCTGTGCCCCACATCATAAGCCCCGGAGCTGGGCAGCCACCGAAGCATAACAGAAAATACCAGAATAAATATCAGTGACAGCCAAAATTCCGGAATACAGCTGAGAAAAGTTCCCACTTTACACAGTATCCGATCCGGCCATCTGTCCTCATACCAAGCGCACAGGACACCCAGTCCCAGCGCGCCCAAAAAGGTCAGGATAAAACCAATCCCACCCAAAATGAGCGTAAAGCCGATTCGCTGTCCGATGACCTCCATCACATCCTGCTTGTACTGAAAGGAGATGCCAAAGTCCCCTTTCAGAGCGTTTTCCGCCCAGCGAATGTACTGGATGTGGATGGGGTCATTGAGCCCCAGTTTTTCCCGGGCATCTTCTTTTTCCGCTACGGTCATTTTTTCCACCCGTTCGCCATAGTAGCTCATCAGGGGATCACCGGGAGCAAGTCGAGAAATATAGAATACAGCCACAGACAAAACAAGAACGCTGACCAGAAAGATCAGAAGCTTTTTGCCATAGTAGACGAAAGGATCTTTTCTCATTTTCCGTTCTCCTTTCGCAGGACGAAATGGCCGGGCGACACCTCAGTCAGCTCCCCTTCCCGATCAAAGGACAGTTCATCAAAATCGATTCGGGTTTTCTCCCGCTCCCCTATGGGATCAGGAACAGGGATGGCGGAAAGCAGGGCTTTGGTATAGGGATGCTGAGGATTCTCATACAGCTTCGACGTGGGAGCGACCTCCACCAGTTTTCCGTGATACATGACCCCCACCCGGTCACACAGATACTCCACCATAGCAAGGTCATGGGCTATAAACAAAATAGAAAACCCGTGTTCTTCCCGCAAATGCTTGAACAGATTGATGATCTGCGCCTGAATGGACACATCCAGAGAGGCCACAGGCTCGTCCGCCACCAGCAGTGCCGGCTCCATGGAAAGAGCCCGGGCAATGGCTACCCGCTGACGCTGACCGCCGGAGAGCTCACTGGGGTATTTATCCAGATAAGAGGCATCCATACCCACATACTTCAGCTGAAACTCTCCCTCTGCCCGGTAGCTTCCTCTGGGCGGACGGACATGATGGATACGCATGGGCTCGGCAATGATCTGCTCCACAGTCATCCGCTGATTCAGACTGGACGTAGAATCCTGAAAAATGATTTGTCGGTCTGCCTCCAGCAGGGTGTGATTTCGGCGAAATTCCCTTTTGTCGCAGACGTCGATCCCCTTGTAAAGGATTTTTCCCTCTGTGGGCTTGTAAACATTCATGACGCATCGGGCGACTGTGGATTTTCCGGAGCCGGATTCTCCCACCAGACCGAATATCTCCCCTTTTCTCAGTTGAAAGGAAACATCATCTACCGCACGGACACAGGCGTGTTTGCTCAGCCTGAACACATGGGAGAGATGCTGAACATCCAGAAGTATTTCAGACATTGGCGTTTCCTCCCACAGGTGAGGCGATTTTAGGCGCTCTGGGGTCGAGAAGCCATGTTGCCGCATAATGGGTATCCGTAATGCGGAACATAGGGGGCTGTTCGTGATGATCGATCTCCAGCGCATATTCATTCCGGCAGGCAAAGGCATCGCCTGCAGGAAGGTCAATAAGTGTCGGCGGGATACCGGGAATGGTTTTCAGCTCTTTCGCGCCTTTATTGAGAGCAGGCAAAGACTGCATCAGCGCCCATGTATACGGATGCCGGGGGTCGTAATAAACCTCCTCGGCAGTACCGATCTCCACGATCTTACCGGCATACATGATAGCAACCCGGTCGGCACACCGTGCCACCACCCCCAGATCATGGGAGACCAGAATGGTCGCAGTGCCCAGCTTCGTCTGGATCTCCTTCAGCAGATCCAGTATCTGCGCCTGAATGGTCACATCCAAAGCGGTGGTAGGCTCATCTGCCAGCAGGATTTGCGGATCAGAGGCCAGTGCCATAGCCATTACACTTCTCTGGCGCATACCGCCGGAAAGGTTGTAGGGATACAGCTTGTACCGCTCATGGGGCAGATCGATGCCCACCAGTTCCATCAGGGAGATGACCCGATCATAAGCCTCCTGTTTGCTGAGTTTCGGCTGATGAATCAACACCGCTTCGGCGATCTGCTTCCCAATGGAGATGGTGGGATTTAGCGCCGTCATGGGATCCTGAAAAATCATGGAAAACAGCTTCCCCCGAAGCTTTCGCACATCCCTTTCCCGATAATTCGTTATATCCAGACCGCCTGCAAGGATCCTGCCGTCTGTGATCTTTGCGGATTTGGGGAGCAATTTCATGATAGCCTTGCAGAGCATACTCTTTCCACAGCCGGACTCTCCAACGATGGCCAGCACCTCGCCGGGATGGAGAGAAAAGCTCACATCCCGGACAGCCTGCACTGTACCTGCGGGCGAATGGATGTCCACCGACAGGTGTTCAATTGTCAAAAGTTCTTCCATAAGAACCTCTCCTGTTTGTGTCTAAAAATGCCCAATAAGGGGCTGATAATCAGCCCCTTATTGAATAGTCCAATCGGTGATGTTCCAGAAAATGCCCACGCCATGATGACCCAAAACAGTGCTGGCGTCAATACCCGCAAGGGCTTCATCGGCCACGTACATGGCGTCGATATAGCAGAAGAACGTGTAAGCCGGGGCTTCTGCCATGGCGATCTGGAACTGCTTGTAATACTCGGCGCGCTCCGTCTCATCGTCAGTCTGGCGGGCAAGTTTCAGGTACTCATCCACTTTCTCATTGGAGTAGCCGGAGTAGTTTGCGCCTGCATCGGTGGAGAAGACCTTGTAGGTGTGGTCGTCTGCATCGTAGGGAGAGCCCCAACCGATGATGCAGCACTCCTGTCCGCCCCAGTCAATGCCGTCAGCGGGAACATTGGCCTTGACATCCAGACCGGCTTCCTGTAGCTGCTGGGCAGCGATCTGTGCCATATCGATACGGACCTGATCGCCGGGAGTAGCGTTGATGGTAAAGGAAATGCGCGCACCGTTACGGCACCAGAAGCCCTCGGCATCTCTTTCACAGCCGGCAGCAAGGAAGGCTTCCTCCGCCTTTGCCGGATCGTGATCGTACTTTTCCACGCCGTCATAGTTATACTTGTTCAGCTGAATGGGGCTGTAAGCCGTGAAGCCTTGCCCCAGCAGAACGGCATCCACAATGGTCTGACGGTCAATGGCGTAGGAGATGGCGGGAATCAAATCGCTGTTTTTCTGCCAGTACTCATTCCAGAAGTTATACAGAATACCCCGGTAATCGGCAGTGGCCATGTCATAAACCGTCAGTCCCTCCGTGCCCGCAAGGGTCTGCGCATCCTTGGGG
>JAZSAW010000182.1:0-4460 GCA_045602105.1 Candidatus Avilachnospira sp. | reverse complement strand
TCCTGCTTCTGTTCTGCCGTCCATACTCGTTTCTTTTGGCCTTCCTTCATTATTTCCACCTCCGTTTTTAGTTTAGCATAAAAAGAAAAGGTAGGCACATGGGTGTTTTTCCATGTGTCTACCTTTATCTTACAGCTTTAGGTTCCTATGAACCAAGGAGTTTTTTGTTTTTAACCCCACAAAGCTGTCAGCATGGGAATGACCTGCTTTTTCCGGGAAACCACCCCGGGCAGGAAGCAACTGTGATCTTTCAGCTCCGTACCGAATGCCTGCCGGAAGATCTCCTCATCGCCCAGATACAGCAGATAAGAGCCTTCCACCAGAACATCCGTCAGCATGAGGATCAGCATGGAATAGCTCTGTTCCTTCATGATCTTGTCCATGACCGAAAGGAATTCCTCCTGTCGGGACATCAGACGTTCAGAATCGGAACAGGTGACCTGACTGACGCCCAGCTTATGCTCGGCAATGTGGAAATTCTTGAAGTCTGTGAAGAACAGGTCTTCTGCGGGCTTGGAGAAGTTGGTCTCATCGTGGAAGATCAGTCTGCCCAGCTCTTCCATGCTCACATTGGCAATGCGAGCCATGCGCTCGGCCATCCGGCGATCCCGTTCTGTGCTGGTGGGAGATTTGAACATGACCGTGTCGGAGATAATGGCTGCTGCCAGAAGTCCCGCTAGCTTTTCCGAGGGCATGAGACCCCGTTCCTGATAAAGCCCGGCGATGATGGTGGAAGTAGAGCCTACCACTTCGTTGCGGACATAGATGGGATTGGTGGTCTGGATGTCTGCCAGACGGTGATGGTCGATGATGGCCAGAATTTCTGCCTGAGAAAGCCCCGGTACAGATTGAGAGGCCTCATTGTGATCCACCAGCACCACCTGCTTGCGTCTTGGACGGAGCAGATGGAAGCGGGACAGCGTTCCCACGACCTTGTCGTTTTCGTCCAGAATGGGGTAGTTGCGGTGACGGCTCTTAGAGACCACTTCCCGGACGTCATCGATAAAATCATCCAAATGGAAGCACTCCAGATCATTTCGCCGGCAAATGCGGTCAACAGGGAAGGCGTGGTAGATGAGTCGGGCTGTGCGTACCGCGTCAAAGGGCGTAGAGAGGATGCAGGTCTTGGTGGGCATCCGGCGCAGTTCTTCGGGAAGCTCCGCCTGACAGATGATCAGACAGCTGACATTCATTTCCAGAGCCCGCTTGGCCATTTCCGGCTGACTGCCACAGATGACGATGGACTGCTCATCCCGGAACAGCAGGCTTTGCTGATCCTGAGGCAGAGCGATGATCACCTCACCGGAGACCGTGTCCACCAGATTGCCGTTTTCGTTGAGGATCTGACCTTCCAAAACACTGAGCAGATTGAACACCGGTACAGAATCCACATGGGTCTTGGCAGGGACTTCCATATCAAAGGTAGCGATCTCCTCAGGAGAGACCATGCCGAACAAGTGACCGGTCTCGTCGGTCACCGGGATGGCGGGAATGTTCTTGTTGGCCTGCAGGGCTTCCCATGCCCGCAGGATGGTCACGCCGGCGTTGAGGGCGGGGGGCATATCATAGTCCAGATCCCGGACCTGCGTGCGCATAGTGTGGATACGCACAGGGGGCTCCCACTGGAAGCGGTCGAGGATACGCTGGGTCTCGTCACTGATATGACCCAGACGGGCAGCGACATACTCCCGGTCGCCCAGAGAGTTGCGCAGAGAGGCATAGGCGATGGCGGATACGATGGAGTCGGTATCCGGATTTTGATGGCCGGTCACATAGATAGAATCCATGACTTTCCCTCCTTTGTTGCAATTAGTATACCACAAATTTTCAGAATGTGGTATACTGACTGTATAAAAATCCTTGTGAGGTTGATCGTATGGTGCAGTCCATGTTGCGTTATATCCAAAAGAGCCCCACCTGTTTTCATGCGGTGGATACCCTGACCCAAATGCTCCGGGAGCAGGGGTATGTCCCGGTAGGGGAGGGGGAGGTTTCCCTGCAACCCGGCGGGAAATATTATACCACCCGCAACGGCTCGTCCCTGATTGCTTTTCGCGTGCCGGAGCAAAAGCCTGCGGGCTTTCTGCTTACCGGGACTCATTCGGATTCCCCCTGTTTCCGGGTCAGGGATACTGCCGAGCGGACAGGTACCTATACCCGCTTGTCCGTAGAGCCTTACGGCGGATTGCTCCACGCCACTTGGGTGGACAGACCCTTAAGTGTAGCAGGACGGGTGCTGGTGCGCCGGGAGGATCGGGTGGAAAGTGTTCTGGTGGATTTCTGCCGGGATACGGTGCTGATTCCCAATCTGGCCATTCACCTGAACAGGGAGGCCAATAACGGCCTGAAATATGATGTTGCCCGGGATCTGATCCCCCTTTACGGAGGCGGGGAGGCTGATGGAAGCTTCCGAGCAGAGCTTGCCCGGCTGGCAGGTTGCTCTCCGGAGGATATTCTGGCAACAGATCTGTTTGTCTATAACAACCAGCCCGGTACAGCCTGGGGCACAGAGGGAGAGTTCGTCTCCGCGCCCAGGCTGGATGATCTGGCCTGCGTCTATGCCTGTGCCCAGGGCTTTTTGATGGCACGGGATACGGAATTTATCCCGATACTTGCGGTCTTTGACAATGAGGAGATCGGCTCTGAAACCAAGCAGGGAGCGGGCTCATCTTTCCTGCCGGATACCATCTGTGCCATCTGCGAGGCGTTGGAGATCTCTCCGGCACAGCGGAGGAAACTGCTGACAAATAGCATGATGCTATCCTGCGATAACGGCCACGGTCTGCATCCCAACCGCCCGGAGCTGTCCGATTCCAACGAAGCGCCTGTTTTAGGCAAGGGCGTTGTGGTGAAGCACTCTCCCCGCTATGCCACCGATGGGGTGTCCACGGCAGTGTTCTGCGAACTGTGCCATAGAGCGGGTGTGCCTGTCCAGCACTATTCCAACCGTCCCGATCAGGCAGGAGGCTCTACTCTGGGCAATATCGCCAACACCGGGACAGCTGTCAGAACGGTGGATGTGGGCATGGCACAGCTTGCCATGCATTCCAGTTTTGAAACTGCGGGAAGTGCGGATGTGGCCTATATGGTCAGAGCAGTGACGGCCTTCTATGGCGCAAGACTCAGCATGGATGAAACAGCCGTGCAGATTCTGCCGTAAAGGATATAATTTTGTAGACAAATAAAATAGAGCGTAGTATGTTAGTCCTGTAGGTCTGGCTTCTGCGCAGGAAGGATAGAAATATACTATGGCAATTTTTTCAGCGACTTTGAATCAGATGTTGATTTTGTTCGTTTTTATTTGTACAGGATTTTTTCTGATGCGGAGAGAGGTTTTGCCCAAAGGGTGTGCAACCGTGATCTCCAAATTGGAATTCAATCTTTTTTTGCCAGCGTTGACCCTGAACACCTGCCTGCGGAATTGTGACCCCTCGGTCATGATGGAAAAATGGACGCTTATTTTGTGGGGTGCTGGTTTTGTTGCTGTCCTGATGGTGCTGGGCTGGCTGCTGACGAAACTGTTTCGCGGAGAGACTCAGTTCAAGCGAATCATTCAGTATTCCCTGACCATTTCCAACTATGGATATATGGGCAATGCGGTGGTGTTGGGTGTCTTTGGCAGTGAAGTCCTGTTTGATTATATGATTTTTCTGATGCCCCTGACCATTGTGACCAACTCTTGGGGCGTCATGATGCTTGTCCCCAACACGGAAGGGCATGGCGGATTTTTCCGGCGTGTCTGCACGCCCCCTGTTATGGCGGTGGTATTGGGTATCGTGCTGGGCGTGACCCGAGTGCCCATTCCCACTTTCTGCAACAATATTTTGGAGCAGGCGGGGCAGTGCATGGCACCTCTGGCTATGATTCTGACCGGCGTGACCTTGGGTGAGTATAGTCTGAAAAAGGTACTGTCCATCACTCCGGTGTATGGCGTGACGGTTTTAAGACTGGTGGGTATCCCTCTGCTTGTCGGCTTTACGGCACGCCTGTGCGGTCTGGATGCCGATGTGGTGCGTTTGATGGTTTGCACTACGGCGATGCCTCTGGGATTGAACACAGTCATTTTCCCTGCGGCCCATGGGCAGGACACCACGGTGGGTGCAAGTATGGCACTGATCTCCAATGTCCTTGCCCTTGTGACCATACCGCTGATTTTGTCTATTTTTATTTAGAAAAACTACATAAGGAGAGAATCTCATGAACAAATTGAAGGCCGGCTATTGTAAGGTAAATGTGACGCCCATGCTGGGCATTGACATCATTGGCTACTATAAAAGACGACATGCTTCCGGTGTTCTGGATGATCTGGAAGTGGTGGCGCTGGCGTTGGCTGTGGATGAAAAGAAGATGGTCATTATGAGCATCGATCATTGTGGTATCCGGGCTGAGGTTTGTGATGAACTGCGTCAGCATGTGGCACAGACCACCGGACTGCCTGTGGGGGCCATCTTTATCCATGC
>JAZSAW010000181.1:0-15759 GCA_045602105.1 Candidatus Avilachnospira sp. | reverse complement strand
TAGGTTGCGTCCCGCTCCTTGCACTCTTCCACAGAGTACTTGGGGGGCTCGTTCATGCTGTAATCCAGAAAGCTCAGCTCCAGATTGCCCGTGTAGTCGGTGATGGTGTCCACATCCTTGAACACCTCGTTCAGACCCTCGCACAAAAACCGCTCGCAGGCATCCTCCTGAATCTTCAGCAGATTGGGGATCTCGATGATTCTGTCGTCATCATGCTTGGCGTAGCTCTTTCGCAGAGTCTTGCCAAACATAACGTCTTTGACCATTGCCATGTAAGATCATCACAGCCTTTCTTTGGAATTCTGTGTAATTGATACGCCAGGGTGAGTTGCCATGTTTTTTCCATTTGCTCTTGCAATCCCCGCCCGCCTGTGGTACACTGACCATGGAGGCGGAGGGCATAATGCGCCTATTTAGGCATTATGGAAAGTTATTGTATCACACTTCTCCCCTGCCGTCAATGGAAAAACTGGAAAAATTTTACCGTTTTTGCACATTTTGCAAAGATGGTTTTTATTTTATCCCCGCGCCTGCAATTTTCCTGTTGACGAAAGTCGGAAAATACAGTATAATCCCTGACAAATGAACACCAAAGGCGAAGAACAGGAGAGTACGCGCATCGTTCCGCCAAAGAGAGTCCCGGCAGCTGAAAAGGGGCGCGGGAGGGTACGCCGAACATGGCCTGGGAGCCGCGCAGGCGATAGGTAGTCTGCGACGGGTGCGCCCGTCATCGCGCAGAAGTGTGTCAGCACTTCATAAGGCCGTTTTCGTGAGGAAGCGGTGAAGCAAGGTGGTAACGCGAAGCTTTTCGCCCTTGACGAGCAGTCAGGGGCGTTTTCTATTGGTAAAGGAGTTGAGCACCATGTCCCAGCCCATTATTGAAGTCCGGGGTCTGTGCAAGCAATTCGGCACAGCAGAGGACGGCGTCACCGCCCTGTCGCAGATCGACCTGTCCATTGAGCAGGGCGAGATCTTCGGCATCATCGGTCTGTCCGGCGCAGGCAAATCCACCCTTGTGCGGTGCATGAATCTGCTGGAGCGTCCCACCAAGGGCACGGTCATTGTGGACGGACAGGATCTGATGAAGCTTTCCGAAAAGGATCTGCGTCAGGCCAGAAAGTCCATCGGCATGATCTTCCAGCATTTCAACCTGCTCATGCAGAGGACCTGTCTGGATAACATCACCTTCCCGCTGGAGCTTATCGGCACGCCCCGAAAGGAAGCTGTCGCCCGGGCTAGAGAGCTTTTGCAGATCGTGGATCTGGCAGATAAGGAAAAAGCCTATCCTGCCCAGCTTTCCGGCGGACAGAAACAGCGCATCGCTATTGCCAGAACACTGGCTACCAATCCCAAGGTCCTGCTTTGCGATGAAGCCACCTCCGCCCTTGACCCCAAGACCACCCGGGACATCCTGCGCCTGATCAAGGACATCAACAAGCGTCTGGGCATCACGGTGGTGGTCATCACCCACGACATGAAGGTCATTGAGGAGATCTGCGGTCGGGTGGCCATCCTCAACCACGGACAGGTGGCTGAGTGTGGCAGAGTGGAAGATGTATTCTCCGATCCCCAAACAGAAGCCGGACGAAAGCTGGTGTATCCAGATGGCGTTCCCTTTGAGCTTCTGCCCAAGGGACGGGTCATCCGGGTGGCCTTTAACGGCGGTACGGCCTATCAGCCTCTTATCGCCTCTCTGGCCATCGACTGCGGGGTAAAGGTCAATATTCTCGGCGCGGACACCCGCAACATCGACGGCAAGGCCTTCGGCACCATGCTTCTGGGTCTGCCGGAGGATGAGGTCGAAGCCACAAAAGCTCTGACTTACATCGCAGGGCAGAAAAACGTGACTGTGGAGGAGGTGCAGGACTATGCTTGAAAAGCTCGCTGTGTTCTTTGAGAATCTGGGCGTAAACGATGCCCTTTCTCAGCTGGAATACCTCCTTGATCCCGGTACGCTCCCCTTTGCCATCTGGGAGACCCTCTACGCTCCCCTGCTGGCGGCGGTCTTTGCCTATGTCATCGGACTGCCTCTGGGCATCCTGCTGGTCACCGGCGAGGAAAACGGTATCCGTCCCCTGCCTGTGGCGTTTATGCGGGTACTGAACACGGTCATCAATCTTCTGCGCTCCGTGCCCTTTCTGATTTTGATGGTCATGGTCTTCCCCCTGAGTCGTCTGATTTTGGGTACTGCCGTCGGCACGACCGCCACCATCGTCCCTCTGACTGTAGCCGCCGCCCCCTATGTGGCACGACTGGTGGAAGCCAGCCTGCGGGAGATGGATCGGGGCGTGATTGAGGCCGCACAGGCCATGGGCTGTTCCACCTGGCAGATCATCACCAAGGTCATGCTTCCCGAGTGCAAGCCCAGCCTCATCAACGGCGCGACCAACGCCGCCATCACCATTCTCAGCTACGGCGCTATGGCCGGCAACATCGGTGGCGGCGGTCTGGGCAACATGAGCCTGACCCGTGGCTACATCCGCAATCAGATGTTGGTTCTGTATGTGTCCGTCATCATTCTGGTCATTCTCGTCCAGATCATTCAATCCATCGGTACTGCGCTTTGCATCAAGACTGACAAGCGCATCAACCATAATACCAAAGAAAAAAGGAGAAACAAACAATGAAGAAAAGACTGCTCGCTCTGGCTCTGGCACTGATTCTGGTGCTGGCCGTGACCGCCTGTGGCAACAAGGCTGACGACAAGACCGTGGTCATCGGTGCTACCCCCGCTCCCCACTGTGAGATTCTGGAAGTGGCCAAGGAGCTCATGGCCGCTGAAGGCTACACGCTGGACATTCAGGAATTCAACGACTATGTCGTGCCCAACAACTCCGTGGAGCAAGGCGAACTGGACGCCAACTACTTCCAGCACATCACCTATATGAACAGCTTCAATGACGAGCATGGCACCCATCTGGTTTCCGTTGCCGGTATCCACTATGAACCCTTCGGCCTGTATGCCGGCAAGACCGCTTCTCTGGATGAGCTGGCTGGCGGCGCTCAGATCGCTGTGCCCAACGACAGCTCCAACGAAGCCCGCGCTCTGCTCCTGCTCCAGCAGGAAGGCCTCATCGTCCTGAAAGAGGATGCAGGTCTGGCTGCCACCAAGGATGACATCGTGGAAAACCCCAAGAATCTGGAGATCGTGGAAATGGCTGCCGAACAGCTTCCCCGCACCCTGCAGGATGTGGACATGGCTGTCATCAACGGCAACTTCGCCATCGATGCCGGTCTGAAGGTCGCTGACGCTGTGGCTGTGGAAGCTGCCGACGGTGCTGCCGCCGAAGCCTATGTCAATGTCCTGACCGTCAAGGAAGGCATGGAAGAGGATGCCGGTATTCAGGCTCTGATCAAGGCTCTGCAGTCCGATGAGGTCAAGGCCTTCATCGAGGAGACCTACGCCGGCGCAGTTGTGCCCCTGTTCTAAGCCAAATAACAAAAATCCCGTCAGCCAAGCTGACGGGATTTTTTTAGAACACAAACTGTATAAGCAACATATAGCACAGTGTGCCACCGGCCACAGACAGCAAAAGCTGTTTTTTCCACAGGTGCAGACCGATTACCAGAGCGATGGCTATGGCTTCGGGTATGCCGTAAGAGCCGGAAACGAAGCTCACGTTTTTCAGGCAATAGACGATCAGCAGTCCGAAAACCGCGCCGGGAAGCACCTTGCCCAGAAACCGGATATATCCGGGCGTAGGCTTTCCTGCCGGGAAGATCACAAAGGGCAAAAACCGGGTCACCATCGTGCCCAGCACCACCACCGCGACAGTCAGCAGTTGTTGGGTCAGAGTCATGCCCGCACCTCCTTTTCCAAGGGTCTGCGTGCCAGAGTCAACGCCATCAGTATAGCCACCATGGCCGGAATCATAAAATCATCTGCGCCAAAAATCAGCAGGCAAACCACAGGCAACACCAGACCGATCACTGCGCTGAAATGGCTTTTTTCCTTTTTCCACTGCTCCATAAAGATGACCACGAACATGGCGGTCATGACAAACTCCAGTCCCTCGGTATTGAAGTGGAGCAAAGAGCCGAAAATACCGCCCAGTGTCGCTCCGGCAAACCAATAGCTGTGATCCAGCAGGGTGACGAAAAAGGAAAACCAGCCCTGATTCACCCCCTCCGGGGCATCGGTCACACTGACCACGGAAAAGCTCTCATCGGTCAGGCCGAAAATCATATACAGCTTCTTTAGCCCCATGCCCTTATACCTGTCCAGCATAGAGATTCCGTAAAACAGGTGGCGGGCATTGACCATCAGAGTCACCAGAAACGCCTGAGCCAGATCAAAACCGGAAAGTAAAAGATTGACCAGTACAAATTCCATAGAGCCGGCGAAAATCGTCAGACTGGTGAGCATGGGCATCCAGAAAGGAAATCCGGCAGATGTGATCAGTACGCCGTAGGAGATACCCAAAACCAGATAGCCAACCAAAACCGGAACAGTATAAGGCAAGGCTGTACGAAAGGCCTTTCTTTTCATTGCTAATCACCTCGATTTAAATCATCATAGCACTAGAGTGCGAAATTTTCAAACCGAATTTTTCCATGTTTTCATCGCGGTTTTTGTTGCTTTTTTCCAAAAACGAACTTCGGGGATGACTGTCATCCCCGGAGGTCGTTTTCTTAAAATGCCTCGTAGATAAATACACCGTTGCCGGTAAAGTAAATCAGCACCAGCAGGAGCATGATCACATAGACCGGAATCTCCAACGCCCGACCCAGAGGCGTCTTCCGGAAAGCTTTCCACTTTTTTACGAAGCCAGCCATGGGTCGATCACCTCCAAAAACCGATACGCGCCATACTCATAGTTGAGATGGCCGATGTCATAAAAGCACGCTACGGGAAGTGCCCGCTCCAGATCCAAGAACTCCACATTTCTGCTCTGACAAATGTCTTTTGCTTGCTCATAAACTGCCCGGGTCTCGGCGGAGATCTCCACCTCCGGGTTTACCGGCATCCACACGCACCGCAGGCGGATACCCTCCTTGGCACAGTAGTCCGCCACCTTTTCCAGACAGCGCATATTCTCCTGAAAATCCCCAATGGGCAAGTTTACATAACGCGAAGTTTCCAGCTTCTCCGCCAGTGCCTTGGAGGACATGGTGCCGGAATAGTGGGACTTCTCCTGCCCCAGATGGTTTTCCGGCTCAGCTCCTCTTAGGGACTTAACGGTACTTTCCAGATACAGACGCAGACGGTCCCGCTGGAAGTAGGCATAGGGCTCATACCAGTCCTTATGCCAGGGATAGGTGGGATGGGTCTCGAACTTATCGTAGAGGGTCAGGTCGCTGAGACCGATGACCAACTCCGAGCCGATCTGAATCTGATTCTTGCGAATCATCTGCCACAGATCCCGTACCACACCGTAGTCCAGCCCTAGGTTTACATAACCACTTTCACTTTCCTCTTCCCGATAGGCGGAGATGACCACAGAGTTGCCGAAAAAGACCTTATCCCAGACCTTTTCCGGGTGCGCCCGGCAGGTCAGCTCAAAATCATTACAGACAAACCGCCCGGAGGAAATGATATAGGGCTGAAACACCAGACCCAAGACCAGATCCGCCACCAGAAACACCAGCACAAAGGCGGTCAGCCAGCCGTATTTTTTCCACACACTCATAGCCGGAAGAACCCCCTTACTGCCTGCAAAAGCTGGGTGCCGTTCATGGTAAAGAACATGGCGTTGATGGCAAAGAGGCCATTGACCGCCAGACACCGGAAGGTATACAGCGCCTTGGGCGTTTTCCGCTTATCTGCGGTGGTCCAGCCAAAGAGGTTTTCCACCACAAGGAAAAAGCCCATATAAAGACCTGTTCCCAGAGCCATCAGGTCAAATTCATGCCACAGGCTCATGACCAGCATGGTGCAAAGACCGATGGTAGCGGCCACATATCGATTCAGGCGTTTGCCGCCCACCACCACGAAAATATGTTCTCTGATCCAGTCGCTGAGGGTCACGTGCCACTTCCGCCAGAACTGGGTAAAGGACGCCGCCGTCCACGGCTGTTTGAAGTTTTCCGGCACAGGGACGCCCATAAATGTACCCAGAGATATGGCAATATCGCTGTAGCCCGCCATATCGAAATACAAAACCAGATAGCTCAGCACCGCCAAAGCCCCGGACACATAAAAATGAGAGCTCATTTGCAGTACCCGGTTGAGCAGTTGCTGGGTGATGGCCGCCAACACCAGTTTTTTGAACATTCCCCGGATAAACCGCTTGGCGCAGTCCAAGGACACTTCCGCCGTAGCAGGTTTGGGGGCGCGGTAGAATTTGGCGAAATCCCGGTAGCGGAAAATAGGCCCGCCGGTGATGACCGGAAAAAACAGCATGAAGTTGCTGTAGACCCAGAAATCCACCGGCTCTTCGGCATAGTAAACGTAAAACAGCCCGTCCACAGCCTTGAGCATATTATAGGAAAAGCCCACCAGAACGAAAATCGTGGGAAGCGCCGGGAAGAAGCCTGCCAGCCGTGCATAGAAAAAGGGCAGTAAGTCTGCGATACACAGTGCCACAAACCAGAATTTTCGCCCTGTCTTGATCTTTCCCATCAGCCGGGTCAAGCCCCAGCTAAAGACCGTATACAGGGCATAGAACACTGCCAGCTCCCATGACACGTACAGCAGGACGACCATGTCCAGTACCAAAAGCCATGGGGTCAGGCGCTTTTCCGGGGCAAACCGTCTGAGCAGATGGTCTGCCAGTACAAAGACCACCCCGCAGGTCAGCATGAGAAGCAGGGTGTCAACTTTCAGATACCACATGGTTTACTTCAGCTTGGCCTGCACCACTTCGGCGATCTCGTCGATGGTGTTCATGGGATAGATAGTGATGTCCTTCTGGGTGATCTGGATGTTGAAGGTATCCTCCAGAAACAGAACGATCTCCGTTGCGCCAAGAGAATCCACGAAGCCGTAGTCGAACAAATGCACATCATCGGCAAAGTCCGGGTCGTCGGCCTCGATCTCAAAATGCTCCAGAATATAATTGCGCAGGATGTCTTTTACGTTTTCCATGGCTCATTCCTCATTTCAAAGATATTTACAGCACAAAAGCCCGATGGGCTCCATGCCTTGCTGTTTCCAGAATTCCCGGGCTTTCTGATTTTGCCCCAAAACCTGCAGTTCCATGACCGAGACCTCCTGACTGCGCAACCACTGTTCGGCGTAGGCAGTCAGCCGTCTGGCCAGACCCTGATGGCGGGCAGAGGGCGCAACATACAGGTCGTTGAGATAGCCCACACTGGCCTGCCCCCGGCACAGATACTCCGGGGCAAGACGCAGAATAGAGCAGAACACAAAGCCCTGAAGCTCCCCTGCCGCATCCTCTGCCACAGCAGTTAAAATCAGGCGGGAGCGCAGGCGGTTTTCCATGACCCGGGGCAGTTGCTCCTCGTTCAGGTCATAATTCATGCCCACGTCCAGCAGTCCCTTGTGATAGTCGCCGTAAAGCTCCAACAGGCGGGGCAGATCCTGAGGTGTTCCCTCACGAATGGTCAGTTCCATAGCCTACCTCACAGCATCCCTTTCAGCGCCACCCGGTCGATCTTCCGGTTGGCGTTGAGGGGGAATTTCTCCATGCAGATCACCTGTCCGGGAAGCATATACTTGGGAATCAGCTTGCCCAGTGCCAGATTGACCATGCGCTTATTGAGCTTTTCCCCGGTTTCCACAAACAAAACGATCTGCTCATTGGGAGCGTCATAAACCGCGCAGGCGTTGGTCAGACCGTCGATGGTACGAGCGGCATTTTCAATGTCTCCCATTTCGATTCGGTTGCCCCGAAGCTTGATCTGGCTGTCCTTACGACCCACATACTGAATCAGTCCATCGGCCTCCTTATAGGCCAGATCTCCGGTGTGGTAAAGCTCCTCATAAAAAGCCTTGTTCAGGGGATTGGCGGTAAAGGCTCTGGCAGTTTCCTCGGGATTATTCCAGTAACCCAGCGCCAGCTGACTGCCGATGACACAGAGTTCACCGGTCTCTCCTACGGAAGCCTCCGTACCGTCCTCTTTCAGGATGATCACCCGCATATTGTGCCGTTCATAGCCAATGGGCAGAGGATCGGAATCCGCAAATTCCCGGTCTACCATATAGCAGGTGCAGTCCACGGTAATCTCCGTAGGCCCATAAAGATTGGAATAGACGCACTTGGGCAGGGCTCTGCGCCAGATATTCAGCTGTTTGTTGGGCATGACCTCTCCGGCAAAGACCACCGTTTCCAGATCCGGAAGATCCACGGTATCCAGCACCCCGCAGTTGGCCACGCTATTCATGACCGTAGGCACCCAGAACACACAGGTAACTGCTTTTTCTTTCACATACTCCATGAGCTTGATGGGGTACATGAACAGAATCTCTGGAATGATCAGCACCTTTGCGCCCACCAGAACGGAGGCATACAGGTCAAAGACGGAATTGTCAAAATGGAAGCCCGATTGCAGACCCATGACCGTCTTTTCCGTCAGGCGATAGGTCTGGGCGATATATTCGGCGTAGTCCAGAACGCCCCGGTGGGGAATGACCACACCCTTGGGCACGCCTGTAGAGCCAGAGGTATACATAATATAGGCGGGGTCAGTGTCGATGGTTTCCCTGTGCGCTTTTTCCACAAGGTTTTCATCGATTTCTGTTTGGATTAAGTTGACATAATCCAAAGTCTCGCAGTTGGAAAGCTCCCATCCTGCCAGCTTTTCCCGGCCCTCGGCATCGGTGACCAGCACCGTGGGCTGCAGGTTTTCCAATGTGCGCCGGATGCGGTCAGCCGGAGCGGTAAAGTCCAGTGGCGCATAGGGCACGCCACAGTAAAGAGAGGCGTAAAAGCTGACTACGCAGGCGTTGCTCTTGGGCAGAAACACCGCCACCGGCTCTCCTCTTTTCAGTCCCTTTTGGAGAAAGGCCGTGGCCACCTTGCGGGCAAGGGTACGCAGTTCTGCGTAGGTCAGCGTTCCTTCACTGTCCTCCAGGGCGATATTTCCGCCGTACTTTTCTGCGGCAGTATCCAGCATACAGGCAACAGAATTCATCAGGCCTCTCCTTTCAGGATCTTTTTCAGGGTCACCCGGTCGATCTTATCATTGGCCGTGTGGGGTAGCTTTTCCATGACCACCAGTTTCCCCGGAAGCATATACTGGGGAATATGCTTTTTCAGTTCCAGATTAAACCGGCGTTGGGGCAAAGTCCCCGCCGATTCCACAAACAAAGCGATCAGCTCATTTTCCCCGTCAAAAATGGCGGCGGCGTTCTCCACACCCTCCACGCACATGGCGGCTGTCTCGATCTCACCCAGTTCAATGCGGTTACCCTTGAGCTTGATCTGATTATCCTTGCGTCCGCAGAACTGAATCAGTCCCTCATCATCCCAATAGGCCAGATCGCCGGTGCGGTACATCCGCTCGGTATAGCGGGGAGATACAGGATTTTGCACAAAGACCTTGGCTGTAATTTCCGGCGCGTTCCAATAGCCCAGCGCCACACCTGAGCCGATGACGCACAGCTCGCCCTGCTCGCCGGGCTTGGCCAGCCGGTTATCCTCGGTCAGGATGATCACCCGCATATTCTCGCAGGCCTTGCCGATGGGCAAGGGATCTGCGTCCGCAAACTCCCGATCCACCACATAATAACAGCATACATCGGTAATTTCCGTAGGGCCGTAAAGGTTGGCATAGGTGCAGTGGGGCAGGTATTTCCGCCAGATGTTCAGCTGTTTATTGGGCATGACCTCTCCGCAAAACGCCACATTTTTCAGCTTGGGAAGCTCCACCGTTTCCAGAACGCCGGAGTTCGCCACATTGATCATGACTGTGGGCACCCAGAAAATAGAGGTGACTTCCTTTTCTGCCAGAAATTCCGGCAGACGCACAGGAAACATCATCAGCACCTCGGGTATCAGGAGCATCTTGCCACCGCATTGCAGACAGCCGTAGATGTCAAAGGTGGAGTTGTCAAAGTAAAAGGGCGCTTGGTTTGCCATGACCGTTTCTGAGTCAAACCGAAAGGTCTCCACCACCCAGTCGGCATAGTCGATGATGCCCCGATGGGGGATAGTCACGCCCTTGGGTGTGCCTGTAGAGCCGGAGGTATACATGATATAAATGGGGTCGGAATCCACCACTTTGGAGAGAGCCTTGTCCACCAGCGCTTCATCCGTGGCGGTTTCTTTCAGCTCCTTGACCAGAGCCACCTTTGCGCCGTGAAGCGCCACGCCCTCCAGATTGCCCGCCAGTTCCTCATTGGTCACGATCAGGGAAGGATTCAGACTTTCCAGAATCTTTTCCAGCCGGGACATGGGGATATGGCTGTCCACAGGGGCATAAGGGCTTCCTGCATACATTGCGCCCATGAAACAGCAAAGCATATCCACGCTTTTGGGCAAGTACATGACGATGGGCTTTCTGCCGGAGCCAGCCTGAAGCAGACCCGTGGCAACAGCCCGGGACACTGCCCGGTATTGGGTATAGTTCAGGCACTGAAGTTCATCTTCCACAGCGGGGCGGTCGCCAAACAGCTTGGCCGCCCGTTCCAGCAGGCAAACAGCAGAATTCATCAGGATTCCTCCTCAGGATATTGGATGCGCAGTGTATCGGCACTGCCGTATTTGGTAAAGACGGTGTCACCGTCCCAGTCGGTGACTGTCCAGCCCTTGCTGGTGGTGGTACAGTGTCCGTGGGTCACCACCTGCATCATGCCGTCTTCCCGGAAGGACAGCTCCACGCCATCTTCCGTCAGGCTGATGTCCGCAGGCAGATTGACCTGTTTCAGGGGCGATACCGGGGTTTCTCCGGCGAAGATCTCCACGCCCTCATCCAGACTGACCAGCAGGCTGTTGCCTCGTCTGGTCCAGACCTTGGCGTTGGTGGTATAATCCCCGGCATTATAGTTCTGAGCAAATTCGATCTCTACACCCATGGCATCTGTGCCCGTTTCGGGAGTAAGATACAGCCTGCCTTCCTGTGTCTTAGCCTGCACCTGCAGATCATAAGCCTCCATGGAGGCGTGCATCAGCTGATCCTCCCGGACGAAGTTGTAACCATAGGCTTTCCGGAAAGCCCCCACCTTTTGGATATAGTCCCTTGCCCCGGCGTCATCCACATAGACAAAGTCGCAGTGGTAATAGATGCACATGGGCATCCGGTACTTTCCGGACAGGTCGCTCCATGCCGTATCCGCATAGGGCAGGACGGAATTATTCTGTATCAGCAGGGTGTCCTCTCCCTCTTTTTGCAGGAAGAACGGCAGGGCGATGACATTTTCCGCCGCGTACTGAGGTGCTACACCGGGGTCGCCGGGAGAGGCAAAGCCGGAGTTCCACAGAAGTCCCGCGTCATACTGGGCGTCCATGGTCTGGGTATCGCCCAGAACGCTGGTATACCAGGTATGCTGGTTTGCGCCCACACCATCGGTGGAAAGGCCGTAGGAGGCAAAGGCCTCCTTATGCCGGCAAAGCTCGTAGTCCTCCCGCTGACGGGAGGCGAAGCCGTTGGTATAGAAGTGAACGCCGATATATTGATGGTTGTCTTTTGCATAGTCGATCTGTGCCTGTACCTGCTCCCGATAGGGGAAGTACTCCGAATCAATGGGATAGGCCAAGCCGTATTCCAGTGATCCGCAGACCAGATCGCCGAAGCCGTCACCATTGAGGTCATAGAGGCAAGGCACGGCACAATTGCCGAATTTGACGTTGTGGTTGCCCTTGTAGTTCATTTCTTCCAGCTCCACAAAGCCGGAGAAGGTCATATTGCCCTGCCCATTCCCTAAAAGAATGGCCAGATAACCGTCAAACGTGCCGACGAGCAAATCAGACAAACCGTTGCCGTCCCAGTCGGTAACATAGGGGGCAAGGAAGCTTCCCAGCTCTCCGTTGGCGCAGACCTTGGACCAGCTCGCCGCCGGTCTTTGGCTGAATGTGCCGTCTTCCAGACCGGGGTACATGAGCAAAATCCCCTGATCACTGCCCACCACCAGGTCATTCAGACCGTCATCATCCACATCGCCCACAGCAGGAAGCACCTGTCCGGCAATGTCCGTTTCCAGAATCAGGGACTTTTCATAGCCGTTTTCCCCGGCGGTAAACAGCCAGAGGTTTCCGTCGTCACTGCCACTGAGCAGGTCCAGAACGCCATCGCCGTTTACATCCAGAAGCTGGGGGGCAGAATACCCGCTGACCTGCAGGGGCTCTCCCTGCGCATCGGTCAGCTGACCACGAAATGCAGATTGGAAGCGGTCGGCTACATATTGCAGTTCATCGTAGAGATAGAATGTGCCGTCATAACTGCCCACGACCATTTCCGTCTGACCGTCGCCGTCCACATCCCCAAAACAAGGACAGGCTCGGTAGTCATATTCGGGATAGTCCCGGAAATAGCTACCGGCATTTTCGATTCTGCCCAAAGAAAGCCACTGCTCGCTCCCGGTCTCCAGCATATGTGTGCCGGAGGAATAGGCGCTTTCTTCATAATCCATGGCAAAACGATTGTCCGTTTCCCCGCGGTTTAACAAATAAGTGACTGTCTCCGTCCGCAAAAACCACCAGTAGGAACTGCGGATCAGGGTATAGGAGGGAATCTGCTGATACTCCCGACACAGGGCATCGAAGATTCCCATGGAATTGTTTGCAAAGGCGGTCATTTCCTCATAGTGAAGCTCCCATGCCATGGAGGGACTTCCGTAATACCCAAAGACCCTATTCAGGGCATAGCCATGGAGCTTCTTTGCCACAAACCCGGCAAACCGGCTGTAAAACAGCTGATTGCAAGAGGCGGTGGTGCTGGCAAAGGCCGCTTCCCCCTCCTCCCGGTGGGTCATGGAGAGATTTCCCAAAGAGTAGCAATTGGGAAGCAGATCGTTGGTCAGAAACACACCGCCCTGACCGTAGGGGTGATAGGTGTAAATGGCAAGGTCATCTGCCAGAGCCAGCGGTATGGCCGTATCCACCGTAAAGCCATAGCCATAGTCCCGGTCAAGGAGGGCTTCCGCCTCGTAATATTCAGGATAGAGGGCAGAAAAATCCGCCACCACTTCCTGCAAACTGCCCAAGTCCGCCTCAACCTCCGGGAAAGTCAGGTCAAGCGGGCAGGTCTCCAGCTTGGTCATGCCGGCAATGCCCAGATAATTTCCGGGAAGCACCTGACAAAAGGCGTTATCCAGCAGGACGAAACCGCCATTTTGGGTAAATTCCAAAAGCACACCGCTGAGCCTCTGCATATGACCGGTAGTTGCCAAGCCCTCCTGGGGGATGACGCAGTCAAAGTCCGACAGGTCATAGTCCTGTGTTATGTCAACCAGCTCCGCTTCCAGACCAAGCAACACCGCCTGCTCCAACAGATCCATGGTATCCTGCGGGCGCAGAGCATCCCCCTGCCCGTCATACAAAACGGCCACGGAAACACCGTAGGTGGTATCCGGCAAAGGCTGAGTCAATGCCGTTTCTTCCTGCCGGACACAGCCTGTGCAAAGCCGGCATAACAGACTGATCAGCAGGATCAGTCCCAGACACGTTCTTTTCAAATCCATACCTCCAAGGCATAGGTATCCAATATAATGAATTATACCAATTTTTCCATGTTTTTGCAAGGGTTTCAGAGATCTAAAACCAAGAGAAAGCCCCACGGCAAAAACCGTGGGGCAGATCTTATTCCGTGGGAGGTGCAAGAGGGTCGGGAGCGGGAATCTTGGGCTCTTCCGGGATCTCCGGCTCAGGCTCGGGCTCTGGAGCAGGAGGCGTCCAGACAGGCTGAGGCTCGGGCGGGGCAAAGGTGGGGCTGTCCACAGCCTCCGGGTCAACCATTTCCGCCACCAGATAGGCCACCGCGCCCCGGGACAGGGTATTGGCCAGACCGGTATACCCCACCTCATTCTGCTTACGCACAGCATCCTTGATGGCTGTTTCCACCCACTCGCCTTCTTTGGCACGGCTGAGAATCAGCTGAGCCTCCGTTTGGGTGATGGCTTCTGTGGGGCGGAATTTTTTCGCGCTTTTGATAAACCCGGCCTCCAGAGCTGCCGACAGGGCATCGGCATACCACGCGCCCTGCTCAACATCCCCATAGGGCAGACTTCCTGTACTGCTTCCCACCAGTCCCAGAGAACGGGTGACCATAGCCACAAAGTCCGCCCGGCTGGCAGGATGATCACCGTTAAACGCGCCGGTGGAGTTACCGCTGAGGGCGCCGTAGGAGGTGAGCACGGTCACCGCCTGCTCGTACCATGCGCCGGCTACATCGGCGTAGCTGTTATGAAGCTCCCGCTCCTGCCGTCCTGTGGACAAATTGAGACTGCGGAAAGCAAAATCGTAATAATCTGTAGCCAAAATGGCCGCAGAGGCAGAGAAGCAGTTGGATGCCTGTGCCTTCAGCCGTTCGGCCAGCTCCGGCTGTTCCTTACCTGTCCAGACCATGTTACCGGTATTGCCGTCATAAATCAGGTCTTTGGACAGAAAACTGCCGTCTTTCAGCAGCGCCAGATGGTCGCCGTCGGAAAGCACATCCTGTCCCGTCAGCAGACGGGAATCATAGGGAATACCCATGAGATTCAAAATCGTGGGCAAAATGTCCTGGGTACAGCAGTAGTCCTCCACCATCACAGGCTTGTCCATACTCCCGGACCAGCAGATGAAGCTGTTGCGATACTGCCAGTAAGGCTGGCTGACAGCCTCATCCCCGGCAAGCTCCCGGTAAGCCTCCTCCGGCAGACCGTAGGGCATATGATCTCCGGTCAGCACCACCAGCGTGCGGTCAGCGATACCGGCTGTTTCCAGACGCTCCAGAAGATAGGCCATGGCTTTTTCCAACTCCAGCTGACAGGCAATATACGCCCGCACCGGCTCGGAATAAGGCAGATCTGCCACCAAGTCCTGATTTTTTATGGACATTTCATTGGTGGTAAAGTCATAATCCGCATGGCCGGAATAGGTCATGTAGTAAGCGTGGAAGGGCTCTTTCTCCAGATAATCCTCCACGGAGACCTGCATCATTTCCAGATCGGAACTGGGAGAGCCGGCTTCCATGGAAAGTCCGTGGTCTACTGCCCGGAAATCGTAGCCCATATTCCCATGAGTGTTGATGCGGTTATAGAACGTACCCACATTGTTGTGATAGGCCAGAGCCGTCATGCCGTTTTCCCGGGCGATATTGCCCAGTGCATAGGGCAGATAGTTCTCCACAGACACCGCAAAGCTCATCCGGCTCAGGTCGGGCATCAGACCCATACAAAGGCTGTATTCCCCGTTGGTGGTCAGATTGGGGAAGCTGTTGTAGAAGTTCTCAAAGACAAAGCCTTCCGTGGACAGCTTATAGAGGGTAGGCGTCAGCTCCGGATCGATCACATAGTTGGAAAAGCCCTCGGCGCACACCACGATGAGATTGTGGTCTGCGAATTTGCCGGTATATTTGTTTTTCTTCGTACCCGACAGGGAGGCAAAATAACCGTTCAGGCTTTTCAGGGCTTCATCTTCCGTCAGGGTATCCAACTTGGCAAAATCCAGTTCCGGCAGGATGTTGTAGTCCTCCGTGGGGTCTACCTCTCCCAGTGCGCTGATCCACGCAAAGACCGGCGTTCCCCCTCCCCCCTGACGGCTCAGGTCAAGAACTTCCGCCGTCAGCACGCCGAAATGCTCTATCCAGCGGTCAATGGACGTGGCGGGATTTTTCAGCAGTGCGGAAGGCTGATTGCTGTCTGTGCCATACAACGGCAAGGTGGTCAGGGTGACTGTGGCGGTCAAGACCGACACCCCTGCCAGAATACCCAGTTTG
>JAZSAW010000180.1:0-3550 GCA_045602105.1 Candidatus Avilachnospira sp. | reverse complement strand
TAAGGCATACCAGATATTCATCTTCCCTGCCCTCCCATATGAAACGCCTGAAGGAATTCATCCGAAGATAAGACCTCCATAGGCGTGCCTTTTTTCAGTATCTTGTGGGAGATCAGTACCACCCGGTCGCAGTACCGTTCCAGCATAGAAAAATCATGAGTGGTCATGAGGATGGAAAGGTCATAGGTTTTGCGAATCTCATCCAGCATCTCCATCAGAGTCTCCATACCCTCCACATCCACGCCGGAGAGAGGCTCATCCAAAATAAGCATATGGGGCATAGGCTCAAGAGCCAGAGCCAACAGCACCCGCTGTACTTCTCCGCCGGACAGATCGCCTACGCGCTTGTCGATCAGGGTTTCCCCGTGGACTCTGGCCAGACTTTCCTCCACCCTGTGACGAAAGGCCTTGCCCAAAGGCAAAAATGCCGGTCTGCGGGACAGGGCGCAGGCGAACAGATCCAGAACGCTGACGGGATCGCCCCGGTCAAAGGCAGGGCTCTGGGGCACATAGCCGATGCGGAGCTTTTCCGCCCGTCCACCGGCAGGGGTAAAGAGGATCCGCCCCTCATACTCCCGCTGACCCAAAATGGCACGGATGAGGGTGGATTTACCCGCTCCGTTTGGGCCAATGAGCGCAACCAGTTGCCCGCAGTGCATATGCAAATTGACATCCTCCAGCACCGTGTCATTGCCAAATCGCACCGTCAGATCTTCAATTTTCAGACAGCAGGAAGCCTGACAGCCTCCCCCATGGAGATGAAAGTCTTTCATTGCAGTGCCTCTTTCAGAGTGTCAAAATTATGGGTCATTGCTTCAAAATAGTCCCTGCCCCCCATGGCCATGTCCAGCGTAAAGACCGAAACGCCGGTCTCCGCTTTTATGACCGAAGCCGCAGAGGTCGAGCCGTTGGCCTCCGTGAACACGGCAGGAAGCGAATTCGTCTGTACCAGAGCGATGATCTCCATCAGGCTCTCCGCCGAGGCTTCGCTGCCTGCCTCCTCCTCCACAGCCCGCAGCAGTTCCAGGTCATAGGCGTGTGCCAGATAGGCAAAGCCGTCATGGAAGGTAATGAGCTTCCGGCAGGAAAGGTCAGCCAGAGTCCTGCGCCCATAGTCGTCCAGCTCCTGAAGCTTCGTCAGCAGGTCATCTGTATTGGCGCGGAAAACCTCCTCCCACTGGGGATAGACCTCTGTCAGAGTATTGCAGATATTCTCCGCCATGACCATGGCATTTTGGGGGTCAAGCCAGATATGGGGGTCAGGCTCTCCATCCCCGGTCATCCGCAGGGAAATGCCCGCTCCGCAGTCCACCACAGTTTCGGCGCTGTCCAGCACATCCTCCATAAACTCCTCCAGCCCACCGCCGGAGAGAAGAATCACATCGCTCTGCTCCAGAGCCTGCATCTGCCGGACCGTCAGGGAATAGTCATGGAGGCATGAAACGCTGTCGGTGATGATCTGGGTGACGGGAATATCCGTCCCCCGGGTGATGGCAGAGGCAAACTGCGCCACAGGCGCAGTGGTGGCGGATACTCCACCGGACTGCACCGGCGTGGCAGTACACGCTGTCAAAAGGAAAACGGTCAGTAAGCCGACCAAAAAAGCTCTCACTCGCAAAAAACTCGCTCCTTGTTTCCATTTGTTTCATTATAAGAGATATTGCCCTAAAAAACAAGCAGAAAGCGGGTTTCCGCTTTCTGCTTGTTTTATTTGATAATACCGCCACCCAGCACCAGCTCGCCGTCATAAAACACCGCCGACTGTCCCGGTGTGACTGCCCGCTGAGGCTGATCAAAGTCCAATATCACTCCGTCTTCTTCGGGGATGATGGTGCAGGGCGCAGTCTGGGGGGTGTAGCGGAGCTTTGCCTGGGCCCGAATGGGGGCGTCCAGTCGGTCAAAAGGAATAAAATTCACCTCACCCACCTTCACCCGGCGGGAAAACAGTTCTTCGGAAAAGCCCAAGCGCACATTGTTGCCCTCTTTTCCAACCACATAAATGCGACTGCCATAGGCCACATCCAGACCCCGGCGCTGACCGATGGTGTAGGCCTCCTGCCCCTTGTGCGCACCCAGATCCTCTCCCTCCGGGCCAATAAACCGTCCCGGCTGAGGGAGAAGACCGTCTTTCTGCAAAAAGGCCAGATAGTCTCCATCGGGGATAAAGCAAATGTCCTGACTGTCATGCTTTCCGGCTACCGCCAGTCCCGCCTGTTCCGCCTTTTTCCGGGCGTCCTCCTTGGTCACATCCCCCATGGGAAAGACCACGTGGGAGAGCTTGTCCTGACTGAGGTGGTAAAGCATATAGGTCTGATCCTTGGTCATATCCCGGGCAGTATACAGCAGATACCGGCCGTTTTCCTGCCGGACGCGGGCATAATGGCCGGTGGCGATACCGTCATAGCCCAGCTCCAGAGCCTTGTCCAGAAACAGCCCGAATTTCAGTGCCTGATTGCAGAAAATGCAGGGATTTGGGGTAGCACCCGCCTGATAGACCTGCTTAAAGGGCGTAATAACTTCCCGGCGAAACTGTTCCTGCCAGTCAAATGTATGAAATTCAATGCCTAAAGTCCGGGCACTTTGTCGGGCGTCCTCGGCCTCTTTTTCCCCGCAGGACTGAAGTATCATCGTCCCGCCGGCGACCTCATAGCCCATTTCCCGGAGCAGGAGCACAGAAACGGCGCTGTCCACTCCGCCGGACATGGCCACCAACAGCTTCTTCATGGGTCTCACCTCTTGGTATTATCCTACTATACCCCCCGGATAAAAGCAAGAAAATCGTAGTTTCCATTTTGGCGAAAATATGGTATAATCTGCCCATAAAGGCTAGGAGGACTGTTATGCAACACCGATTTTTCGCCCTGATCTCCCGGATGCGCCATATTGCCCGCTGGGGACTCATGCGCAACAGCTTCCCGGAAAACATTCAGGAGCACAGCCATATGGTGGCCGTTCTGGCTCATGGACTTGCCCTGATTCAGCGGGATATTTTGGGTCAGCCTGCCGACCCGGATCGGTGCGCCGCGGCAGCACTGTTTCACGATGCGTCGGAGATTCTCACCGGCGATCTGCCCACCCCTATCAAATACTATAACCCCGCCATCAAGCAGGCCTATAAGGAGATCGAGGCCGTGTCCTGCGAAAAGCTCCTGTCCATGCTTCCCGACCAGTTGCGGGGTAGCTATTCCCCCCTGCTCCACGAGGCCGATCCCGCGGTGAATACCATCGTCAAAGCGGCAGATAAGCTCTCTGCCCATATCAAGTGTCTGGAGGAGTTAAAGGCAGGCAACAGCGAATTTGAATCCGCCGCCCAACAGACGGAGCAGGCTCTGCGGAATATGAAGCTCCCCTGTCTGGACTGGTTTATGGCTCACTGTCTGGATAGTTTCCGGCTGAATTTGGATCAGTTGGAGTAAACCGCAAAAAAGCCTTGTTTTTTCCCCGTACCCGTGGTAGAATACAAGGCAACCACGCGGGATTAGTTCATCGGTAGAACGGCAGCTTCCCAAGCTGCATAGGCGGGTTCGACTCCCGTATCCCGCTCCAGAAA
>JAZSAW010000179.1:0-6816 GCA_045602105.1 Candidatus Avilachnospira sp. | reverse complement strand
GGATTCTGCGCTTCGTCATCGGTTGGGAGAAGCCCTTTATGAAGGAGCCTCCACCCATTTTTCTCTGGATGTGACCGTCAGCCGTCAACGGGAGATCTATCAGATCATGCTCCGCCGGCATGCCAGACCCAAGTCAGAGCGGGATGGCGTGCTGATCTGCGGTGCATACGGCAAGGGCAACGCCGGTGACGACAGTATTCTGGAAGCCATTTTACAGCAAATGCGTGCCATTGACCCGGATATGCCTTTGTATGTCCTGTCCCGCAACCCCGGACAGACCCGCCAGCGTTACCGGGTAGGGGCGGTGCATACCTTCAATTTCCCCCAATTTCTGCGCCTGATGGGAAAGACCCGCCTGTATATCAATGGTGGCGGAAGCCTTATTCAGGATGTGACAAGTACCAGAAGCCTGCAATATTATCTGTCCAATATTGCCATGGCAAAACTCCGGGGCAATAAGGTGCTGATGTATGGCTGTGGTATCGGACCGGTGTCCGTGGGAAAAAACCGTAGACTGGCCGGGCGGATCATCGACCGCTATGTTGACCTGATCACCCTTCGTGACCCCCAGAGCGCCAAGGAGCTGGAGGATATGGGTGTCAGTCATCCGGAAGTCCGCCTGACTGCCGACCCTGCCTTGCTTCTTGAGCCGGCTTCTGCCGGAAAAATTGACAGCTTTATGCTGTCCGCCTCCATGAATCCCCAAGGCAAGTACGCCATGTTTGTTCTGCGCCCGTGGAAAGGGGTGGAGGATAAGCTGGAAATACTGGCAAAGGAAGCCGAGGAGCTTTATGCCACCTGCGGACTTACGCCGGTATTCTTCGCCTTGGAGCCCAACCGAGATCTGGCGATCAGTCGCAGGATGGCAGAGCTGGTGTCCTGCCCCTGCCATGTGATCCCTGCTCCGCAGGACGGTCACCTGATCGTGGGACTAATGGGCAGGATGCAGACTGTGGTATCCATGCGTTTGCACGCGCTGATTTTCGCCTCAGGATTGGGCATCCCGCTGGTGGGTATCGTTTATGATCCCAAGGTATCCGGTTTTCTGGACTATCTGGGAGAAAAACGCTACGCGACCTTGGAGGAGCTGACAGAAGCATCTCTCCGGGCGATGACCGGGGAAGCCCTGACTGAGGGCGTTCATCCCGACCGTGTTCGCCGTTTGCGTCTGCTGGCGAATGAAAACGGAAAGGCCGCCCAACAGCTTTTGGAGGATACACTATGAAGCAGATCGTATGCTTAGCCACATCACCGTGGTATCCCATCCCCACCAGAAAACAGCAGGTCATGAGCCGAATCCCCGATGCAGAGATTCTGTATTTTGACCCCTCTGTCACATGGATCGCCCCCTTGCGGGACAAGCAGGCAAGATATAAACTGTTTGCTTACCGCAAAGCCGGGGAACAGATCAAACCGGGCTTGACGGTCTATGCCTTGCCTCCCGTTTTGCCGTTTTTCAATCAGTATCGCTGGATAAACCGGCTCAATCAGAAACGAATCGCCCGTTATGTCCGTAAGCGCATGAAGGAGCACGGCATGGAAGTCCCCTTGCTCTGGGTCTATAGTCCCGTGACGGTGGACTGTGTGGATCATATTCCCCATAGCGCGCTGGTCTACGATTGCGTGGACCGCCACTCGGCCTACGGCGGACTGATGAATCCCGCTTTGGTGGATAAGATGGAGGAAGAGCTGGCGCAAAAATGCCATCAGGTCTTTGCCACCGCCAAGCCCTTGGCGGAGCGTCTGGAGAAAGCGAATCCCCATACGGCGTTTATCCCCAATGGCGCGAATTTTGAGCGGTTTTCCATGGCAATGCAGGATCTGCCCTGTCCCGAGGAACTTCAGGGGATGCCCCGACCCATCTTCGGCTTTGTGGGGGCGTTGCAGGAATGTATCGAGTACGATTTTATCCGTGTCGCGGCGCAGACCCATCCGGAGTGGAACTTTGTGTTTATCGGACGGGAAAATCCCGGTGTAGACCTGCGGGAGCTTCGCCTGTTGGGAAATTGCCATTTCCTTGGTCTAAAGCCCAATGAACAGCTACCTGCCTACATCCGCCAGTTTGACGCCTGCCTGAATCTGTTTGCCAGCGGGGAACTGAGCAAGGATGTGAGCCCCCTGAAATTCTATGAATATCTTGCTACGGGCAAGCCCATCGTGTCTACCCCTCAACCGGATCAGGTTTTGCAGTATGCGGAGCTGATTCATATCGGCGCAACAGCGCAGGAGTTTATGGACTGCTGTCAGGTGTCTTTGTCGGATAATACGGAGGAACGAACAAAGGCCCGTCTGGAAGAAGGGCGGAAAAGCTCATGGGATGCCCGGGTGGCACAAATGCTGGAGATTTTGTGCGGGCGTGGAATTATGGAAAAACCTTGACACGCTTTGCGCCAAATGGTAATATACTAGAGAAATTGCATATCGCGTTGATCGAAAAGAGTACCGCCAAATCTGGCTGTCAGAGAGTCTTCGTCACCGGCTGAAAGCGAAGATAAGTCACAGGCGGGAAAGTGCGTTCGGGAGCGAGGGGAGACCCCGTTGGCCGCGTCAAGGCCAGAGTGATAAATCAGAGTGGAACCGCGAGTTGTCATGACCCGCCTCTTGATGGTAATTCAAGGGGCGGTTTTTCTTATTCAGGAGGCCACCTATGCGCATTTTAGAAGATATTCAGGCCTACAAAAAGAATGACCCGGCCGCTACCAGCGGACTGGAAATCTTCCTTTTGTATAACGGCCTGCACGCCACCATTCACTATCGGATTGCAAACTGGCTGTACCGCCACCATTGCCGGTTTCTGGCCAGATGGGTCAGCCAGCTTTCCAAATTTTTTACCGGTATTGAGATTCATCCCGGCGCGACCATCGGACGCCGACTGGTCATCGACCACGGCACCGGTATCGTCATCGGTGAGACTGCCGAGATCGGAGATGACTGCCTGCTGTACCAGAATGTGACGCTGGGCGGTACAGGCAAGGATGTGGGAAAGCGTCACCCTACTTTGGGCAATAATGTGATGGTAGGCAGTGGCGCTAAGATACTGGGACCTTTCACCGTTGGTGATAATGCCCGTATTGCCGCCAATTCCGTAGTCTTGCGGGAAGTGCCGGAAAACGCCACAGTGGTCGGCGTTCCCGGTAGAGTGGTGAGGATCAGCGGCGAAAAGCTTGACCATATCCATACTCCCGACCCGGTGATGCTGGAGATCGAACAGCTCCGGTCACGCATTGAAGAACTGGAACAAAAACTGAAGATAAAAGATCAATAACAGGAGGATCGACCATGTATTTGTATAACTCCGCAACGAGAAAAAAGGAAGAATTTGTCCCCAATGACCCCAATCTGGTCAAGATGTATACCTGTGGACCTACGGTCTATCATTTTGCCCATATCGGCAACCTGCGTTCTTATATTATGGAGGACGTTCTGGAAAAGGCTTTGCGCTATGCCGGCTATAACGTCAAGCGGGTCATGAATATCACGGATGTTGGTCATCTGGCTTCCGATGCCGATACCGGCGAGGATAAGATGCTCAAGGGCGCAAAGCGGGAAAATAAATCCGTTATGGAGATCGCTCAGTTTTATACGGACGCTTTCTTTGAAGACTGCCGGAAGCTGAACATCAAGCGTCCTGATGTGGTGGAGCCTGCCACCAACTGCATCGATGAGTATATCAAGATCATTACCGGACTGTTGGAAAAGGGCTTTGCCTACGAGGCTGGCGGAAATATCTATTTTGACGCCTCCAAGCTGGAGCAGTACTATATTTTCAACGACCATGACGAAGAGGATCTGGCAGTCGGCGTCCGTGAGGGCGTGGAGGAGGATACCAATAAGCGCAACAAAAACGATTTCGTTTTGTGGTTTACCAAGTCCAAGTTTGAAGATCAGGCACTGAAATGGGATTCTCCCTGGGGTGTTGGCTATCCCGGCTGGCATATCGAGTGTTCCGGTATCTCTCTGAAGCATCTGGGTGAGGATCTGGATATTCACTGCGGTGGTATCGATAATGCCTTCCCGCACCATACCAATGAGATCGCCCAGTCCGAATCCTATCTGGGTCATAAGTGGTGCAAATACTGGATGCATGTCCACCATCTGAATACCAATTCCGGCAAAATGTCCAAGTCCAAGGGCGAGTTCCTGACGGTCAGCCTTTTGGAAAGCAAGGGCTATGACCCTCTGGCTTACCGCCTGTTCTGCCTGCAGTCCCACTACCGGAAAAATCTGGTGTTCTCCTATGAAAATCTGGATAACGCTGTGGTGACCTACGGCAAGATGATTCAGAAGATCGCCGCCCTGAAGCCCGGCGATGGACAGATCGACCAGTCTGCCTTTGATGCCATGAAGCAGAAGTTCACGACAGCTCTGGGCAACGATCTCAACACCTCTCTGGCCATCACCGCTGTCTATGATGCCCTGAAGTATCCCACCAACGATGAGACCAAGCTGGCTGTTCTGGCAGACTTTGACCGGGTGCTGAGTCTGGATCTGATCGCCAAAGCAGATAAAAAGCGCAAGGAGCTGGCAGCAGCACCTCAGGCGGGAGGCTTTACCATCATCAGCGAAACGCAGGAGACTGACCCGGCGGTGGAAGCTCTGATTAGAGCCCGTCAGGATGCCAAGAAGGCTAAGAACTTTGCTGAGGCTGACCGTATTCGCGATGAGCTGAAGGCGCAGGGCGTGGAGGTCATGGACATTCCCGGTGGCGCTAAGTGGAAGAGAATTTAAATTATAACGGGACGGCATTAGCCGTCCCGTTTGCCCCTTGAGCCCTTGTGTGGTTTTATGCTATAATAAACTATCTTCATTTCGGGGTGTTACCATGGATTGGAATCAACTTATTTCCTGTGCGCTGGACATTGGCGAGCAAATGCACGTGGCCGGTGCGGAGATCTACCGTGTGGAGGAGTGTATCTGCCGAATCTGCAAGGCATACGGCGCGATCGATGTGGATGTGTTTACCATTACTTCCGCCATTATCCTGACTATGCAGTCACCGGATGGCACAAGATGGACACAGACCTGTCGCATCTCCCGTTCCGGCACAGACCTGCATAAGGTGGATGCCCTGAACCGCCTGTCCCGGGAAATGTGTCAGACAACTCCCGATTATGAAACTGTCCAGAAGAAACTCACTGCTATCGTGGAGGACAAGACCTATCCGGCATGGCTGGAATATGTTTGCTACGCCGGCATAGCCGGCGCGTTTACGGTCTTTGTGGGCGGTGGCTGGCAGGATACGCTTCTTTCCATGGCCATCGGCGCAGGACTTCAGGGTATCGTCCGGCTGACGGCATTTCTGGGATTTAACCGGGTGTTTTCCAGTGTTCTGGCATCGTTTTATATGTCCTTTCTTGCTATTTTCCTGTCATCGGTCATTCCTGTCTGTTCTGCCGATTACATCATCATTGGCAATATCATGCCCCTGATTCCCGGCGTTGGCTTTACCAATTCTCTGCGGGATATGATCAGTGGCGATACTATGTCCGGTATCCTGCGATTTATGGAGGCGTGCATTATCGCATTGGCCATTGCGGCCGGCTACTGGCTGGCCAGCGGTATTTTGGGGGTGGGCGTGTAATGGAACTGAATAGAGCGCTCATCCAGATACTCATGGGTATGATCGGCACCCTTGGCTTTACTTTTTTGTATAATATCCGGGGGAAAAAGCTCCTGCTTGCGGTTTTGGGCGCAGGACTGTCCTGGTCATTCAATCTGATTTTGGCAGACAGCATCCCCTCTGAGCCTATGCGCTATTTTCTCTGTGCCGCTCTGGTCGCTCTCTATGGAGAGATTTTGGCCAGAAAGCTGAAAACCCCCGCAACGACCTTTTTTATCCCCACGCTGATTCCTCATATCCCCGGAGGCGCGCTGTATACCACCATGCGCCTCGCGCTGGATAAGCAGTGGGTAGCCTGCATGGAACAGGCGTTTTATACCTTCAGATTGGCGCTTGCGCTGGCCATGGGTCTGATCACAGTGCTTTCTGTATTTAATGCCCATGGCGTGTTGCAGAGGTATCTGGCATCCCGGAACAAGGAGGAATCCACCCGATGAAGCTGATGATTTTAGATGGCAATAGTATCATCAACCGGGCGTTTTACGGCATCAGACCCCTCAGTACCAGAGAGGGGCTGTTTACCAACGGCATTTTCGGTTTCCTGAATATCCTCCACCGTCTGGAGCAGGAGGAAGCTCCCGATGCCCTGTGCGTGGCCTTTGACCTCCATGGGCCCACCTTCCGCCATTTGCAATATGAGGGCTATAAAGCTACCCGACACGGTATGCCGGAGGAGCTGGCCATGCAGATGCCTGTGATGAAGCAGGTTTTGACTGCCATGAACATTCCCATCTACGAGTGTCAGGGCTGGGAGGCAGATGATGTGATCGGCACAGTCAGCCGAATCTGCTGTCAGGAGAACTGGCAGTGCGTGGTCGTCACCGGTGACCGGGATAGTCTGCAATTGGTCAATAACTGTGTGACCGTAAAGCTGGTTACCACCAAGGCGGGGCAGACCGCCACCACCCGATATACCCCCGAGCAGTTCTTTGCGGATTACGGCTTTGCGCCGGAAAAGCTTATCGACCTGAAAGCCCTTATGGGGGATAGCTCCGATAATATTCCCGGTGTGCCCGGTGTAGGCAGTAAGACGGCAACGGAGCTATTGCTGACCTTTGGCTCTTTGCATGAGATCTATGCCAATCTGGATGATGCGCGCATCAAAAACGGCGTCCGAAATAAGCTTCCGGATGGGGAGGAAAGCGCAAGACTGTCCTATGATCTGGCCACCATTCGCTGTAATGCGCCCATCACCT
>JAZSAW010000178.1:0-3164 GCA_045602105.1 Candidatus Avilachnospira sp. | reverse complement strand
GTCCAGGTCATTCTCCTTTTTGGTTTCCAGAATTTGGAGCATGACAATATATTTATCGCTCATAGAGCCGTAGTAAACGAGATCGTCTTTCCGCATCAAGGGGCGACCCTTGTAGGTGAGCAGTTCAGTTTGTTCAGCCATGGGAACCTCCTGTAAAAGTGTAACCAAATTGTAACACATTGCAACAAGTTTGTCAACACTGGATTGACATAATATAGTAAATGGTGTCAGAACGTTACGATTTGGCCCGAAAAAAGCGCGTGGGGGTGGATGTTGTGGTCAGGGAATACACGGGTACATCATGTTGATGAAAAACAGGTGGCCGGGAGAGGCCACCTGAAGATCAGCGTCAGTCAAATAAATAATGCCGAACCAGTTCCTGCAGAAGCTCATCCCGGTCCAGCTTGCAGATGAGGCTTCTGGCATTGTTGTAATTGGTGATATAGGTGGGATCCTCGGACAGCAGATAGCCGACGATCTGATTGATGGGATTATAACCCTTTTCGCTAAGAGACCGATACACCTCGGCCAGAATAGATCGCATCTCCTGATCCGGATCCTCCGGCACACGGAATTTGATGGTATTGTGATCCATGCAGCTACCTCCTTGTCAGATTTTCTATCTAGTATCTTACCCTATTTTACCCCTAATGTCAATGGCTTAGCCCGTAATGAATTCTGCCATGGGCAGGGTCTCGATCCATGCGCAGAACTCCCGCCATTCCGGCAGTCTGTGGGTCTTGCGCTGGGCGTAGATGGTCTTGAGCTGGCGATAATTGGTGGTCATGCCGGCAGTGAGCTGAAACCCGCAGGGGTTGGACATCAAAAGGCGCAGATAGTCCTCCGGGTCTTTGGTCTGGTTGTACTTGTCAGCCAACTCCTTGACGATGGCGATGATCCGGGGGTCGGTGTGCTCGTCATACTGCTTGTCCAGATCGAACTGGGCGATGCGGTGCATGGTGGACTGGCTGGACACGAAATCCAGGAAGTGATACCGCTCCGCCTCAGTCCATGCTTTGACAGTATAGGTGAGGTCAAACTGCACCAGCACGCCGTTGAGCCAGTTGTCGTGACCCGTACCCTTTTCACACTGGGCCAGAGCCAGCACGCCCTTAGTCACTTCGGAAGTGAGTTTGGAAATATCCACGGACATGGGGAATTTTGCGCGGATGATGCTCTCATCCAGACCGTAGACCTTGGTGTTGGTGATACGGCCGAAATCCTTGACGGCATACTCGCTCATAGCATGGCCTCCTAAAAAAGAACTGTGATACCATAGTACCACAGTTCTTTTTTGATTTCAATAAGGGTTTATCGAATTTGCACGCCCAGTTCGCTTTCCAGTTTGGCCAGTACCTTATTGACCACGCCAACGGAGTCCTCGTCCGTCAGGGTGCGGTCATCGGCGCGGAGTTCCAGAGAGAACGCCATGGACTTTTTGCCCTCGGCCACGCCCTTTCCGCGGTAGATGTCAAAAAGGTTGACTTTCCGCAGAAGCTTGCCCCCGGCAGAACGGATGCAGTCCTCCAGCTGAGCCACAGTCAGCGCCTCGTCACACACCAGAGCCAGATCACGGGTGACCGTGGGATACTTGGGCAGGGGGGTGTAGGTAGGCTCAGGCAGGCACAGGTCAAAGAGCTTGTTGAAGTCCAGCTCGGCGCAGTAGACTTCGGCATCCATGCCGTAGTTCTGGGCCACCAGAGGATGGACCTGACCCATAAAGCCCACATCCACGCCGTCTACCGTCACCTTGGCGCAGCGGCCGGGATGGTAGGAGGGATTGTCGCTGACGGCGGTGTAGGAAGCCTTTTTCAGGCGCAGACCGGCAAAAATGGCTTCCACTTCGCCCTTGAGAGTGAAGAAGGATTCTCCGGCGCCGTAAGTGCCCAGAACGAGCATCTTGGGCTCCTGAGGCAGTTCCTCTCCGGTAACAGGCAGGTAGATCTTGGCAAGCTCGTAGAGCTTCACGGACTTATTGTGGTAGGCATTGTTCCGCCCCAGAATCTCCAGCATGGAGGGCAGGGCAATGGTACGCATCACAGAGGTGTCCTCACCAAGCGGGTTTTGGATACGCAGAGCATTGCGCAGAGGGGAGTCTGCCGGCAGGCGAATCTGGTCAAAGACAGCGGGAGAGGTGAAGGAGTAGGTGATGATCTCGCTGTATCCCAGACTCCGGCACAGGACGCCGGCTTTGGCTTCGGCCTCCATAAAGGGAGTGTAGCCACCCTGGGTGGAGGTCTTGAAGGCGGTGGTGGGAATCTCGTTGTAGCCGTAGCTCCGACCCACTTCCTCGGCAATGTCTGCCATGAGATTCAGGTCGGGACGGTAAGAGGGTACATGGATGGTGTCGCCCTCCACGGGAATCTCCAGATTGTTCAGATACCGGACCATTTCTTCCTTGGAGATGTCCGTGCCCAGCAGGCGGTTGATCTTCTCTACCTCCAGAGGCAGAGTTCTGGGCTGGGGCACATGGTGGATGACGTCCAGAATACCGTCCAGAACGTCACCGGCGCCGAGCAGTTCCACCAGCTCGCAGGCACGCTCAAGGGCGGGCACGGTCATCATGGGGTCAAGATTCTTCTCAAACTTGCCGGAGGCCTCCGTCCGCATACCCAGAGCCAGAGCCGTCTGGCGGATGGAAGTGCCGTTGAAGTTGGCGGATTCAAAGACCACCGTGGTGGTGTCATCCTGAATTTCAGAGTTTTCACCGCCCATGATACCCGCCAGACCGATGGGCTTGGTGTCGTCGGCGATGACCAGCATACCGGCAGTCAGGGGACGGACAGTGCCGTCCAGGGTGGTCAGGGTCTCGCCGGCTTCGGCTTCCCGCACCACGATCTTGCCGGAGGTGATATACCGGTAGTCAAAAGCGTGCATGGGCTGACCGTATTCCAGCATCACATAGTTGGTGATGTCCACGATGTTGTTGATGGGACGCACGCCGTTGGCACGCAGACCCTGGCGCAGCCACTTGGGAGAGGGGGCAATTTTAACGTTGGCTACCATTCGCGCGCTGTAGCGGTTGCACAGATTTTCCGCGGGAACTTCCACATCCAGCTTGTCGAAAATACTGCCGGCGGAAGAGCCCTTGACCACAGGCTCATGATGGTTCATGGGCTTGCCGAAGGCGGCGGCGGCCTCTCTGGCCAGACCGATGATGGAAT
>JAZSAW010000177.1:0-3098 GCA_045602105.1 Candidatus Avilachnospira sp. | reverse complement strand
TATCGATCGTTCGGATCTGCTCCAGCAATATCACGGAATCTTTGGTCAGCCCCACTTCCCGACCATTCAGCGAAATATGGGTGGGCAGCTTGGCCTTTCCGGTCTGGCTGGTGATGGCCGCAGCGATCACAGTAGGAGAATGCCGGTTGCCGGTGTCGTTCTGCACAATCAAAACCGGTCTTGTGCCGCCCTGTTCACTTCCGACAACAGGGCTCAGATCGGCGTAGAAAATATCGCCTCGTTTGACGTTGGTGTCCATTGGCTTTCACACTCCGCGAAATAAAGTGGCGTCACCGAACCTCCAAGGGGTCGGGGCTACTTCTATTCTCCCACGCAGTGGCGGTTTTATACCACAAAAAGGCTCCCGTGTCATTCTATGACATGGGAGCACTAATCGTTCATCAGACGATATATTGCAGAATTTCCGAAGCTTTGCCGTTTTGCAGGTAAATTCGGGGAATTCTCTTATTGATGCCACAGAGAATCTCATAGGGGATGGTATCCAGCCGGTCAGCCATGACCTCACAGGGAAGCTCCTGACCGATGACCGTGACCTCGTCTCCCACCTGCACATCCGGGATATGGGTAATATCCACCATGCACAGATCCATGCAGATCCTGCCTACCACCGGGGCTGGCTGTCCGCCAATGAGAAATTCTGCTCTGTTGGACAGTCGTCTGGACAGACCGTCGGCATAGCCCATGGACAGTACCGCCAGACGGGTGGGGGCTTTGGTGGTGAATGTTCTGCCGTAGCTGACGTCCACACCGGCGGGAATCTCCCTGATCTGACTGACCGTAGTGGACAGGCGCAGGACAGGCTTTAAGTCCAGTATATCTTTGGTATCCGGTGATGGGGCAACGCCGTAGGTGGCGATGCCGGGGCGCACCATATCCATGGCAAACTCCGGGTAGAGCAGGGTCGCGCCGGAATTACAGCAGTGGCGCAGAGCCGGACGGACACCCTCTGCCTCCAAGGCTTCCAGTGCGTCCGTAAACCGGGCATACTGCATCCGGGTATAGGCCTCATCCTCCGGTCTGCGACTGTCTGCCACGCTGAAGTGCATGAAGATGCCCTCCGGATGCAGATGGGGCAATTTGGATGCCTCTGCCAGTTCCCCCAGACCCTGCAGAGTATGAGAGAAACCAAGACGGGTCATGCCCGTATCCAGCTTCATATGGACATTGAGAATGAAATTTGTCCCGGTCAGGGCGTCATTCAGGGCTCGGGCATAGTCCAGAGAATGGACCTCCTGAAGCAGATCCAGATAGACCATATTTTCCGCGTACATAGGCGGAGTATAGCCCAAAATCAGAATAGGCGTCCGCAGTCCGCCCCGGCGAAGCTGTACCGCCTCTTCCAGATTGGATACCGCCAGATATTCCGCTCCCAGCTCCACCAGCGCATGGCTCAGTGGCACTGCGCCGTGGCCGTAGGCATCGGCCTTCATGACCCCCATAAACCGGCATCCGGCGGGGATATGCCCCCGAATCGCCTGATAATTATGGGTCAGGGCATCCAGATCCACATCTGCCCAGGTTCGCTTCAGTAGTTTCATAAGCTCTCCTTTAGTCGTCCCACCTGAATTCCGTGATGTCCAGCGCCAATCGCCGGACTCCCTCATAGGTGATCTCTCCGTGTACGGGTATCCCCGCTTCATCCAGCCAGGTATCCACTGTCAGCTCTTTATCGCCGTAGCCGTCCAGACAGGTGATTCGCATCAGCTCCTCATCTGCCCCGACACTGTGGATATATCCGCTGTTCCAGCTCTGCGCCAGTACCCAGCATGCCTCCATGGGGGATACCAGACCGTTGGCCATCTGACCGAACTCCAACTCCAGACCGTCAAATTCCAGTCTGGCAGTATCTGCGGAGATCTTGGCGGAAATACCGGCGATCTCCTCCGGCTCTGTGACGGTAATTTTCGCTTCCTGACCTGCCTGATAATCGCAGGTCACCGAAAAGTCATAGACCCGCTGGTCATAATCGGCGGTAATATCCGCCGTAAAACTGCAGCCTCCCACCTCCATCAGCTTCACCCGAAGATCCAGTGCCTTCTGGGTGGAAGGGTTTTTGGCGGAACAGCCTGTAAGTAAAATCACAAAGGACAACAGAAAAAATGCGGTTTTGCGAAACATGGCATGGCATCCCCTACGGCAAAAGTCGCGGAAGTGCCTCCAACAGATCATTGGGCGTCAGTCCGTACTGTCCCCGCTCCACAGCCACCAAGTCCCCTGCCTTGCCGTGAAGCCATGCCCCGCAGGCAGCCGCCTCCAAAGGCGGTACGCCACGACCCAGAAGCGCCGTGAGGATTCCTGCCAGAACATCCCCACTGCCTCCTGTTGCCATACCGGCGTTTCCTGTGCGGTTTACATAAGTCCTTGCTCCATCGGAGATGACAGTTTCATGACCTTTCCGCAAAATCACCGCGCCCAGCTCCTTGGCCAGAGCCACAGTACCGGCGATTCGATCCTGCTCAGGCGCTTGGGTCAGCCGGCGGAACTCCCCCTCGTGGGGCGTGAGAATCAGCGGACAAGCCACTCCGCGCAGTACATCTATATGTTTTGCCACAGCGTTTATGCCATCGGCATCCAGCACCAAAGGGCACCGGCAATGTTCCAAAACAGCGGGAATAAGCGCATCCAGATCGGCGCTTCGTCCCAATCCCGGTCCAAGCAGGCAGGCAGTGGCCGTATCCAGACGGCGCAAGATCTCCGACAGGGCGTCTATAGAGAGCTTTCCCTCCCGGTCAGGCAGGGGAAAGACCATAGGCTCATCCAGTTTGGTCGCCACAATGGGATAGACCCTTTTGGGCACGCCCACAAAGATCAGCCCCGCTCCAGCCCGCAAAGCACCTTTTGCCGCCAGAGCAGGCGCACCGGTATAGCCCTCTGCCCCGCACAGGAGCAGAAGTCTGCCGTAGTCCCCTTTGTGGGAATCCGTCTCTCTGGGAGGGCAAAAACGCCTGATCAATGACGCATCCGTCCGCTGAACAGTCCAAACAGGTCTCATATTCGCCCTCCTTTCTTTATTTTATTATACTTCACAAAATTCTTTCTTGCAAGTCCCTCAAAGCTGTGTTAGAATATAGGGCAGT
>JAZSAW010000176.1:0-2776 GCA_045602105.1 Candidatus Avilachnospira sp. | reverse complement strand
GCCCCAGTTGATGCAGTTGGAGCGGTAACGCTTGGTGGCATACTGCTTGGCAAAGTTAGCGCAGGCACCCATTACGCGCTGGGAAGATGCAGCCTGTTCGCGAGCGGAGCCGTCGCCGGGCATATTGGCAAAAATGGTGGAGCCAACCACAGTATCTGCAGGAGAACAGGTCAGGCCGGCCTTTTCCAGGGCGGCATAAACATCCAGAACTTCCTGAGGCAGGGCTTTTCCAGCTTCACGATCCCGTTCGATCTGCCGCATTTCCTTGCTGCGGCCCACATATTCCGGATCCCGGCGGGACAGAGCGAAGGCGCTGAGGCGCTCGGGGTTGGAACGGTAGGAGGAGGTCTCACCGGAGGGAATCAGCTCATCGGTGGTGGTCACCGGGTCATGGATGACGGCGCAGAGCTTCACCAGCAGGTCATCCTGCAAATGGGGCATCTGAGGCCAGTCCTTGATGTTCGGGCCATAGCGGAGCTCTGCCGTGGGGTCGGCCTTGCCGAAGCCCTCGTAGCACCGCTTTTCATACACAGAGCCGTCAAACTGATAGGCAAGCTCCTCCGGAGCGGGCAGGTCATAGTCAATATCCGTAGCCGCCGTCAGGACACCGCCGTTTCTGGCAGTGGCGGCGATGGAACGGGCGTCCATCAGGGCAACGGCAGAGATCTGCCCGTTGGCGGGCTTTGAGCCCTCCCGGTTGGCAAAGTTCCGGGTGGCATGGCGGATGGACAGGGCGTTGTTGGCAGGGGTATCTCCCGCGCCGAAGCAAGGACCGCAGAAGGCGGGCTTCATAACACAGCCGGCCTCCATAAGGGTCGCCGCCGCGCCGTTTTTGGTCAGTGCCAGAGAAATGGGCGTGGAGGAGGGGTAGACGCTCATATCGAAATAGCCGTTGCCGATCGAGCCGTCTTTGAGAATGGAAGCCGCCTCCATGATATTTTCGTACATACCGCCACTGCAACCGACGATGACGCCCTGCTCGCAGAGCACCTTGCCGTCTACGATATTTCTCTGCAGGTCCATGGTGACCTTGCCGTCCAGCTGTTTGTTGCAGGCCTGCTCCACCTGCGCGAAAATCTCCCGGGGATTTTCCTGCAATTCGTGGATGGTATACGCCACAGAGGGATGGAACGGCAGGGCGATCATGCACTCCACCTTGCTCAGATCGATGGTCACCACGCTGTCGTAGTACGCGCCCTCCTGAGGCTTCAGCTCCCGGTATTCCTCCGGCCGTCCGATGGTCTTGTAATACGCTTCCACTTTCTCGTCGGTCTGCCAGATGGAGGTCAGGCAGGAGGTCTCGGTAGTCATGACGTCGATGCCGATGCGGTAGTCACAGCTCAGTTCCTTAACGCCCGGGCCCACAAACTCCAGCACCTTGTTTTTCACATCCCCCTTGGGGAAGGTGGCACGCACCAGAGCCAGCGCCACATCCTGCGGGCCAACGCCCTTGCGGGGTTTGCCGGTCAGGTATACCAGCACCACTTCCGGGGCGGGCACATCGTAGGTGTTCTCCAGAAGCTGTTTGACCAGCTCACCGCCACCCTCGCCTACGCCCATACAGCCGTATGCGCCGTAGCGGGTGTGGGAATCAGAGCCGAGAATCATTTTTCCGCAACCGGCCAGCCGTTCTCTTGCATACTGGTGGATGACCGCCTGATTGGGGGGTACATAGATCCCGCCGTATTTTTTCGCCGCGGACAGACCAAAGGCATGGTCATCCTCGTTGATGGTGCCACCGACGGCGCAGAGGCTGTTGTGGCAGTTGGTCATGGCATAGGGCACAGGGAATTTTTTCAGTCCCGAAGCCTTGGCGGTCTGGATAATACCCACAAAGGTAATATCGTGAGAGATCAGGGCGTCAAACTTCAGCCGGAGCTTGGTGGGGTCATCGGACTTGTTGTGTGCCCGAAGCATGGAATAGGCAATGGTCTTTTCCCTTGCCTGTTCCGGGGGCAGAACATTCTTTGCCTCTTTGGCAAAAACCGGCTTACCGTTTAGCAGATACGCACCTGTTCGGATTACTTCAACCATATCGCACCCTCCTTGGGGAATAACATTTTGTCTAGTGTACCACGATTGACCCCCAATGTAAAGAAAATCCATGGGAGATTCCCATGGATTTTTGCAAGTTTTTAAAAAAGAAGTTGCAAAACGGAGGCTACTGTGCTGACACCGATCTCAGTTCCGGTCTTTCTCCGGCACTGCACAGGCAGACCCGGTGACCGCCCAGCTCATACTCGTAAAGACGGTAGGGCATATCCGTGACAGACTGACGGAGTATGGCATGATCGTCTGTCAGCTCCACGGTGAAGCTGTCCAACCCCAGAGCCAAACCGCCCCCCAGAGCCTTAAGGAAGGCCTCCTTGGCAGTCCACATCCGGCACAGGGCATCTTTTTGGGCTTCTTCCTCCAGAGTTTCCAGAACGCTGACCTCCTCCGGGCAGAAAAACCGGCGAGCTACCTCCATGGTGCACCGGGGACGCTCCACATCCACCCCCACCGGGCGGTCACTGACGGCGCAAAGCACCCAGTCCCCGCCATGGCTCAGGGAAAAGTGCAATTGGGGACGGTCTTTGAGAAAAGGCTTTCCCTGAGGCGTTTTTTCAAACACCTGCGCTTTGACAGGCACGCCTGCCTCCTCCAGCACCCACCGTAGAAGCCAGCCCGCGCAGGCAAGCTGTGCGCCGGTGCGGTCATCCCGGCAATTCAGTGCCCGAAGCCGTCTTTCCTCCGGCAGACCGGGAAGCAAATTTTTCCATTTCCCCTCCAAAAA
>JAZSAW010000175.1:0-11349 GCA_045602105.1 Candidatus Avilachnospira sp. | reverse complement strand
CTTCTTGCTCAGGTCTTCTTCCTTCTTTTCGAAGGCAGAAACTTTGCGGTCAAAGTTTTCTTCTTTCTGCTGGAAACGGCGTTCCTGCTTCTGCAGGTCGGACCGGCTTTCCTTGAGTTCTCGCTCCGCTTCGGTGCGGGCCTTATGAATTTCTTCCTTAGTCTCCAGCATCATTTCGCGCTTTTTGCTTTCCGCGCTCTTGATGGCTTCGTTCAGGATACGCTTGGCTTCCTCTTCAGCACCGCCGATCTCTTTTTCGGCAACGCTTTTGCGGTACTGCATACCCACCAGGAAGAAAATAATACCACTTACGACAAATGCGCCCACGATCAGGGCAATGGCGATCGTAAATTCCATAAGCTGAGAACCCACCTCCTTTTCCTTAGTTTTGGGATGGATTGAAAGGCAAAGTCATGTTGATGTTCCCCTAAAAACACCAACAGGCCATACTACTCTCAGCGTATATTGTACTGTTTTTCCGGGTCAGTGTCAAGGAAAAACAGTACCACATACAAAAGTTAGAGAAATTGCGTTTGGGAAACAGGTATGCTATGATACAGGTAAGATCAGGGGCAGAAAAATGCAGAAACGGAGGCAAGACGATGATACAAACTGTAACAGGCGCTGTGAAAAAAGCAGATATGGGCGCGGTTTTGATGCACGAGCATATTTCCTGTGCTTCTCTTTCATTCCGCAGTGCGTTCGGTGATAAATGGCTGGACCGCGACAAACTCAAAAAACTCTCCTGCGAGGCACTGAAACAGACAAAGGAGCAATATGGCCTTGGTTTGTTTGTGGACGGCACACCCATCGATCTGGGCAGAGACCCGGAGCTTCTCAGAGAAATTTCGGAGCTTACGGGCATAAAAATCGTTGCCTCCACGGGGTTTTACTTTTTGCAGGGCGTGGAAGCCTTTGATAATGATGCCGGGGAACTTGCAGGCTGGCTGATAGAGGAATGTAAAACCGGCATACGCAAAACAGGCATAAAACCCGGTATTCTCAAATGCGCCACAGGAGGCATGGGGATCACCGATGACAACCGCAAAAGGTTGTCTGCCATGGCAATGGTGCAGAAGGCAACCGGCCTTCCTCTGTATGTCCACTGTGAGCATTTCCGGGATATTGCCCTTCAGCAGTTGGAAACTCTGCTGGCGTGCGGGGCAGATGCAGAAAAAATCATCATCGGCCATGCAGCCATGCGCCCAAATGGGGAGTATCTGGAAAGCATCTTAGCCAGAGGGTGTTTTGTTTGCATGGATCAGTGTCACTGCTATCCCGATAAGTTTCCCTTGCTTGTGGAAACTCTGGTAACGCTGTGCCAAAAGGGATACGCGGAAAAACTGCTGATCTCCAACGATTACTGCATACACAACGATTGCTGGTCCAGAGAGAAAAACGGGTTGCATCTGACTGCCGGTCAGCACGCAGATGCGCTTGGCTTTGTGTTCGGTAAGCTGTATCAGAACTATATCACGGCAGGCGGAACACAGGAGGACTGGGAAACCATGCTGAACAAAAATCCCATCCAGGTGTTGGATCACTGAGCATAAACAGCGGGCGGTCTGTGACCGCCCGCTGTTTATGGGATGATATTCAGGATGAAGAACAGCACCGGCTGGTGGAGCAGATACAGCCAAAGGCAGTTTCTTCCGCACCAGCAAAATCCCGCCAGAACAGGACCTTTTTCGCAGACCCGGGGAAACCGGGTCTGTTTTTCTTTGTAAATCGTCCGTCCCAGTCCCGCGCCCAGTAAAAACCATCCCAGAAAGGGAAGCAGAGGGAAATAATCTCCGGAGGAAAAATCCCCACGGCGCAGACCCAGAGGAAAGAGCCACGGACTTTCCACCAGAATATGTTTTACGCCGTGCCCCAGCATCACCAGCACCACGGCAACCGTGATCAGCGCCCATGTGGGGAGCTTCTTCCACAGAGGCCACAGGAGCATACATACCCCCAGCAGGTGCAGAACGCCAAAGCGGATGACGGTGGTCCGGGGCAGAAATCCCCAGTGTGCCATAATTGCCGTGACCGCCGTAATGACCATAGCCCAGAAAAATACCGTCAGACCCCGCTTCAGGGTCTTTTTTCCCAAGGTCACGCAGAGCCCGGAAAGCAGGACAAAGAAGATACCCACACCCCGGCGAAAGGCGTCCACCACGGGATTCAGGAGAATTGGCGACGACAGGTCATAAAGCAGGTGCAGGATGATGACCGACAAAATACCCAGTCCCCGCAGGGCGTCCAGCTCCCAGATTCGTTTCATGCGTTCTTCTCCTTTTCTCCCGAAAGCAGGCGCGCCACCCATGACCGCTGGGAAGTCAGCGCGCCGGCAGGGCAGAATTCCTGACAGCAAAAGCAGGCGATACAGGCATTTCGTTTGATTTTCGGCTTGCCTTTGACCATGGTAATGGTCTTGGCGGGGCAGATCTTTGCGCATTTTCCGCAGCCGATGCAGGTTTCCGGGGTCAGCACAGGGCGGGGGGAGAGCAGTCTTTGAATCGCGCGACCCAGCGCTTCTCCCGCCTTGCCCGGCAGGATATTGCGGAAAAGCATACTACGCTGTGGAGGCAGATCCAACTCCATCTGATAGTCTTGCCAAGCCCCATTGACCGTATGCTCGGGGACAAGCCCTCTGTCCATGGCCACCTGCTGAGTCAGCACCTGCTCCGGGCGCAGACCCATAAGCCCGGCGCAGACTGCATCCAGGGCAAAGGGGTCTTCCGACCCCAGCACCAGTCCCATATGCCGGGGCTTGCCTGCTGTCGGGCCGTTGCCCTCCATGACGGTCACCGCGTCCACCAGATGCAATCGGGGCTTAAAATACAATTGAATATCCACCAGCATGGAGGCAAAGCGCACCGGGTCGGGGAAGCGGAAATGGTATTCCGGCTTCATGGTGCCGGGAATCGCCCCAAAGAAATTCTTCACCGCCCCGGTCATGACCATCATGCCGTGAGTTTTCAGCTTGCAGAAATTGATGAGAGCGTCGCAGTCATCCAGCCAGCCGGTGTAGGAGAACTCCCGAAGCTCCGCGCCTTCCGGAAAATGCCCGGCACGGACGGAAAAATCCCGGTTGAGCGTGCCTCCTGCTTCTTCCACGGCTTTGAGCCCGCAGACCTGATAGACCCGCTCCAGAACAGGCTGAGTATACAGCCCGCCGGGACTGTCGCCTACCACCACCGTTGCCCCCCGGGCAACCAGCAGGCGGGTCAGCTCTGCCAGCAGAGTTGGATGGGTCGTGCCGGCAGACTCGGGGCTCATGGCGGAGACCAGATTGGCCTTGATGCCGATCTTCATACCCGGTTTGACCCAGCGCAAATCGCCCACCACCGCCTCCAGCGCCTTTCGGCAGTTTTCCGGGCTGTAGCGCTCACATTCCTGTATCCGTACTTCCATTCCGTGCCTCCTGCGTTCCGATTTTTCTTCCATGATACCATCTTTTGGAAACCTTGGCAACACGCGGGCATTGCCTCTTTACAATCGACAAATTTCGGAGTAAAATAAGATTATGTGAACTAACGAGGAGGATGGCCATGGACGGGTATGATCGCGAGCCCACGCTGGATGATTTGCTGGACGATATTCACCGCATCATCGACGAAGACCCCATGGAGACGGAAAACCGCCCCCTGACGGCTGAGGACATCCATATTGATTTTGAGCCTCTGGGAGAGGAGTTTGTGCCGGAGACCACCGCACCCCCTGCTCCCAAGACCCACTGGACGGAACACCAGAAACTGCCCAAGCACGTGGCAAAGCTTCAACAGCATCAGGATCAGGCCTATGCCGAATGGCTCTATGCCCAGGATCACCGTACCCCGGTGCAGACCCTTGACCCATGGGCGGACGCTTCTGACGAAGAGGAGGCAGAAACGCCTGTGAAGAAAAAACACCCCCTCCGCACGTTTTTGATCGTACTTCTGGCGCTGTCTTTCCTGCTTCTGGCAGTGGTGGCTCTGCTTCTGCCGAAACAGCCGGTGACAGACAGCCCTCTGGGGGCGAGACGACCCGGTGTGTCCACCGTTTTGCTTGCCGGCACAGATCAGGACGGTATGCGTACCGACACCCTGATGCTCCTGACCGCTGACCGTGCCCAAAAGACCCTCTCTCTGGTGAGCATCCCCCGGGATACCCTGGTCAACGGTAGTTATCAGGTGCCCAAGATCAACTCTGTCTTTGGGGCAAACGGCGGTGGGACTGAGGGCATGGATATGCTCCTGACCCGGGTGGCTGAGTGTATCGGCTTCCGCCCTGACGGCTATATTCTCATTGAACTTTCCGGTCTGGAGGCTCTGGTGGACACCCTTGGCGGTGTGACCTTTGATGTGCCTGTGGATATGTATTATAATGACCCCACTCAGGATCTGTTCATTGACCTTACCGCCGGTCGCCAGACCCTTACGGGCAAGGAGGCCATGGGCGTGGTGCGTTTTCGCGCCGGCTATGCCGATGCGGACTTAGGACGGGTGCAGGTACAACGGGCGTTCCTCTCTGCCTTTATCGATCAGGTGGTCAGTCTGGAGGGTATTGCCAAAGCCCCTCAGCTTCTTTCGGTGCTCATGGAAAACGCAAGCTCCGACCTGTCCACCGGGCACTATCTCTGGCTGGCGGAGACCGCTCTGCTGGCAGATCACGGGAATATCCAGACCGTCACCCTGCCCGGCTCTGCCCGGAATTTCCCCGGTGGCTCTTACTATGTCCTTGACCCGGCAGGAGTCGCCCAGACGGTCAACACTTACTGCAACCCCTATGAAACCGACATCACCACAGATCACCTGACCATCCGTCAGGGCTAAGAGGTAAATATCATGCAGTTTTACATTGACCCCAACCGCTATGAAGGCCGTCCTGTCCGCTCCACCGGAGGGCAGACGGTGGCCGACCCCAAAAACCGCACCCCCCGGGAGCTGGCCTGCTATGACCTGCTGGATGCGCTGGGCATCGTGTACAGCCGGGTGGATCACAGCCATGCCGACACCATCGAGGCCTGCCACGAGGTGGAAAAGGTGCTGGGCTGGCCTGTGTGCAAAAATCTGTTTCTGTGCAACCGGCAAAAGACCCAGTATTACCTGCTGATGCTGGAGGGGGACAAGGTCTTTAAGACCAAGGATCTGTCCAAACAGCTGGGAGTGTCCCGGCTGAGCTTTGCCGATGCGGAGGATATGGAGCGTCTGCTGGGGGTCAGTCCCGGCTCGGTGACGGTGCTGGGTCTGATGAACGATGTGGAAAATCAGGTACAGCTGGTCATGGATAAGCCCATCTACGAGGGGGCAAACATCTCCTGCCATCCCTGTATCAGCACCTCCACCCTGGTCATGAGCCGTCAGGCGGTGCTGGATGTGCTCCTGCCCGCCCTGAAGCATACCCCCATCGTGGTGGATCTGCCCTTGCCGGAAGAAGAATAAGAATTGCATTGCGGGCGGTCAATGACCGCCCCTACGGATTCTACCGACAATTTTCGTAGGGGCGACCATTGGTCGCCCGCGGGTTTCTTGTCAAAAAAGTGGCGATAAGGTATAATAGAGAAAAAACGCGGAGGTGACTTTATGCTCTCCATTTTCCATACAGCCGACCTGCATCTGGACGCCCCCTTTGCCGGGCTTACCCCGGAGCAGGGCGCATTGCGCCGGGACGAGCAGCGCAAGCTCCTGCTCCATCTGGCACAGCTTTGCCGGGAGAAGTCCTGTGACCTTTGGCTCATGGCGGGAGATGTGTTCGATGGCACATCGGTACGCCCGGAAACGGTGGAAGCTCTGCAAACAGCTTTTGCCCAATGCGGAGCGCAGGTCTTTGTCGCGCCGGGCAATCACGATCCCTACACCCCCGCCTCTCCGTGGCATCTGGCGGACTTTCCGGAAAATGTCCATATTTTCTCCGGGGACATGGAGGCGGTGGCTCTGCCGGAACTGCAATGCCGTGTCTGGGGCGCGGGCTTCCGGGGACAGCAGGCCTTCGACCTGCTTCGCCCCATTCCCGAAAACCCTGATGGCTTTTGGGAGATCGGCGTGTTCCACGGCGACCCCCTGTATCCCAGCGTCTATCATCCCATCGCCAAGCAGACCCTCCAGACCTGCGGACTGGATTATCTGGCTCTGGGTCATATCCACAAGACCGCCCTGCCCAAACAGGCGGGACGGACATGGTACGGCTGGCCGGGAGCGGGGGTTGCCAGAGGCTTCGATGAGACCGGCGCGCGCTGTGCCTTTTCTGTGGAGCTTTCGGAAAACGGCTGTGTCACCGAGCCGATCGTCCTGCCGGGACTGCGCTATGAGGTCCTGACCGTTCCCGCCGGAGACGACCCGGAAACCGCTGTCAAAACAGCTCTGCCGGTAGACAGCCGGGAGACCGTCTGCCGGGTGACCCTGACCGGAGAGACCGAGCCCTTTGACCGGGAGGCGCTGGAGCAGACCCTGTCGGAGCTGTGCTTTGCCCTGGAGCTTCGGGATGAGACCACTCCGCCCAGAGCCATCTGGGCAGACTGCGGGGAGGAGACCCTGCGGGGTCTGGCATTAAGCACCCTGAAACAGCAGTTGGACAACGCCCAGAGCCCACAGGAAGCCCGGGAGCTGGCACTGGCCGCCCGCTATGTGCTGGCGGCGCTGGAAGGGAGGGAAGAGCCATGAAAATTCTCTCCATGACCGCCACCTTCGGTTGTCTGGACGGAGAAAAGCTGACCCTCAACGATGGGGTCAACCTCCTGACTCTGCCCAACGAATCGGGCAAATCCACATGGTCGGCCTTTCTGACCGCCATGTTCTACGGCATCGACACCACCGAGCGGGCTTCTGCCGGGCGTATCCCTGCCAAAATCAAATATCAGCCATGGAACGGCAAGCCCATGGAGGGTCTGCTGGAACTGGAACAGGACGGACAGGTCATCGTCCTGCAACGGACCTCCCGGGGCAATAAGCCCATGAGCGTGTTCCGCGCCTATGACGGACAGACCGGCATGGAACTGCCGGAGCTGACCGGGGAAAATTGTGGAGAACAGCTTCTGGGAGTGGAGCGGAGCGTATTTCTCCGCAGTGCTTTCCTCTGCGGTACAGAGCTGGCAGTGACACAGGAGCAGAGCCTCAGCCGACGGCTGGAGAATCTGGCTGCCGGCGGGGACGGACAGGATAGCTATCCTGTCGCCGCGGAACGGCTGAAGCAGTGGAAAAACCGCTGTCGGTATCATCAATCGGGGCTTCTGCCCCAGACCCAGACCCAACTGGAACAGGTACAGCGGGAGCTGAACGCCCTGGCAGACCTGCGCCAAAGACGGCTGGACGCTACCGCCCAATGGGGGCAGAGCCGGGAGCGGGTGGCTCAGCTGGAACAGCAGGAACGCGCCCTTTGGGAAGAAAATCAGCGTTCTGCGGAACAGGCGGTAAAGGAGACTTCCGCACAGGTGGAAAAGCTGACCGCCCGGACAGCCGACCTGCCCACGGAGGATACGCTACGCCAAATTCTTGCTCGACAAGCGGAGCTGGATGCCATGACTGAGCCTCCCTGTCCCCCTACCTTAGAGGAACTGGAAACGGACAAGATTCTCCCGCAGGCGCAAACGGACTTAAACCGCCTGCTCCATCTGGAAAAGCGGAAGGGCACACCGTGGCTGGTGGGGGCGGTCGTCTTTGCTTTGCTGGCTGTAGTGGGGCTGTTTCTGATTCATTTCAGCCTCGTTCTGCTTTTGCCTGCCATGGTCTGCCTGATTTTGTGGCTTCGCACCAGAAAGGCAAGCCGGAAAGAAACCGAGGATATGCTTGCCCGCTACAACATTACTGCCTCTGAGGAACTGCTCCCGGTTGCCATGGCGTTGCGGGACTTCCGCTTTGCCAGAGAAAGCTATCGCCCGGAGTGGGACGGCAATGTCCGGGAAGCGCTGGACATTTATCGCAACCTGTCCGAAAGCCGAAGCCAACTGGAGCGGGCGGAGCTTCGCCGGCAGATGGCACAGGGGGAATTCCGCCCCAGTGCCTCCCTGCTGAGAGAAAAAGAAAAAGCCTCCGCGTGGAAAGCGGAGGCGGACAGCCTGCGTATGCGGGAGGATGACCGGGGTGGCTGGGACGCTCTGCAGGGCAGACGGCAGGCATTGGAGACCCGGATGGAGGAGCTGACCGTTCGGGAGCGGGCCATGGTTCTTGCCCAGAACGCTTTGGAGCAGGCGCACCAGTCCCTGACCCAGACCTATGCGCCCCAACTGACCGGGCTGGCAGGTCAGACTCTTGCCCGCCTGACCGCAGACCGCTATGACGCGCTGGTTTTGCAAAAGGGCATGGAGCTGTTGGTCAGAGAAAAGCAAAGCGGGCTGACCCGTCCTCTGGCGACCTTGAGCAAGGGCACTCAGGATCAGGTCTGGCTGGCCATGCGTCTTGCTATGACCCATCTGCTTTTGCCCACCGGCACACTGGTGATTCTGGATGACGCTCTGCTGACCTTTGACGATGCGCGCACTGCCACCGCACTGGATGTGTTGGCACAGGAAAACAGACAGGTACTGCTGTTTTCTTGCCGGAAACTTCAATAAAAAGAAAGACGCCGTTGGTTGACCGGACCAACGGCGTTCTTCGTATAGGAGAAAGAGGAAAAAATGAAAAATAACTATGTTCTTATGTTAACAAGAGAGTGTTAACAAAGATAGTATCAAATTGTTAAATCTTTGTTAAATGTTCCTTACAAAAGGTTACAATCTCCCTCTCCCAACACCAAAATCCCATGTTTTTCCAATAATTCCGCAGTCTTTCCCTTGCCCTCGGTCAGCTTGCGGGAGAACGAGCCGTCATAAATCTGACCTTTTCCGCAACTGGGACTGCGCTGTTTCAGCAGAGCCTTTCTGCAACCAAAGGTCTTTGCCAGCTTCAGGGCTTCCTCAGCGCCCCGGTCATATTGGGCGGTCACATCTGTGCCGTGTTCCGTCACCACCCGGTCGCCCTGCCGTTCGGCAGGCGGTCTGGGGGTGGGCAGTCCGCCCAACTGCTCCGGGCAGACGGGAATCAGGTGATACCGCTCCTGCAAACCGGAAAGGGCAGGGTAGGTCTTGGACTGACCGTCATACCGGCAGGCTGTCCCCAGCAGACAGGCAGAAATGAGCAGAGGCTCTCTGGTTTTGCCGTCCGGGCAGTAGTCCGGGGGGATGGGCACGCCGTCCAGCACCGCTTGGGTCAGAGTATCCCCCTGATAGACCAGCTTCAGGGAGAAAAAGGGCGCGTCCTGTGCCAGCAGGCGCAGGAAGATCTTATCCCCCTCCCAGATGGGAAGCGCAGGGACGTTTTCCTTGTCCACCCATTCCAGAACGCCCTCATTGCAGGTCTTCAGCTCCCCGGTAAAGCCGTCGGCCGTGAACAGGTGCATATATTCCGTTTCCTGCAGGTCGCAGTCAAAGGTCACGATGCCCCGATACCGCCAGTGGGTCAGGGTCAGTCCGGTCTCCTCCTTTGCCTCCCGCAGAAGGCAGTCCTCCGGGCTTTCGTGGGCTTCGAACTTTCCGCCGATGCCGATCCACTTGTGGTGGTTGATGTCGTTCTTTTTCTTGATGCGGTGGAGCATCAGATACTTGCCGTCCTGCTCCACGTAGCAAAGTGTGGTATTTCGCATAGGCTTCCCTCCGGGTCTATTGTACCACGGCGGATACTGGAAAAACTACACAAATTTGATGCCGGCTTCTTGTCGAAAATGTTGCTTGCCAGAGGGCTCGGCGTATAGTAAAATAAAGTATCATAGCCACACTATGGTACTCCACCAAATACCATAGGCTGGTGAAAAAAGGAGGAAACCATCCGTCGGACTAGCGGTGCGGCAGTGTGGAGACCTGTCGTAATACGGACTGACCAAATGGCAGCCGTGACGTCACAGCTTGCGGAGGCACTGTGATGATAGTCGAAAACACATGGCAAAAGTAACCCTGAAAAACGTCAAGAAGATCTACCCCTTTGTCAGTGGCGAAGAAAAGAAGAAGAACAAGAAGAAAAAGGACGATGAGCCCCAGAAGGAAAAGGCCAATCTGCAGATCACCGAGAAGGGCGTTGTCGCCGTTCAGGAGTTCAATCTGGAGATCGCCGACAAGGAATTCATCGTTCTGGTCGGTCCTTCCGGCTGCGGTAAGTCCACCACCCTGCGTATGGTCGCCGGTCTGGAGGAGATCACCGAAGGCGAGCTGTGGATCGGCGATAAGCTGGTCAACGACGTCGCCCCCAAGGATCGCGACATCGCCATGGTCTTCCAGAACTACGCCCTGTATCCCCATATGACCGTGTATGATAACATGGCCTTCTCCCTGAAGCTGAAAAAGACCCCCAAGGATGAGATCGACAGAAAGGTCCGTGAGGCTGCCGAGATTCTGGACATCACCCAGTACCTCAACCGTAAGCCCAAGGCTCTGTCCGGCGGTCAGCGTCAGCGTGTGGCCATCGGCCGCGCCATCGTCCGTGATCCCCACGTCTTCCTGATGGACGAGCCCCTGTCCAACCTGGACGCCAAGCTCCGCAACCAGATGCGTGCCGAGATCATCAAGCTCCGCCAGAAGATCAACACCACCTTCATCTATGTTACCCACGACCAGACCGAGGCTATGACTCTGGGCGACCGTATCGTCATTATGCGTGACGGCTTCATCCAGCAGATCGGCACGCCTCAGGAGGTCTTTGAGCATCCCGCCAACCTGTTCGTCGCCGGCTTCATCGGCACGCCTCAGATGAACTTCTTCGATGCCAAGCTGGTCAAGGACGGCGATACCTATGTTGCCGACGTCTGTGGCGCACGCATCACCCTGCCCGCCGACAAGCAGGCTGCCCTGAAGGCCAACAATGTGGCCGAGCAGGAGATCACCCTGGGCATCCGTCCCGACCACATCACCCTGTGCGAGTCCTCCGAGGATGTGGCCATCGCCGCCAAGGTGGACGTGACCGAGCTTATGGGCTCCACCATCCATATGCACGTGGATATTGAAGGCAAGGATGCCATCGTGATTCTTCCCACTGTGGACCTGTCCACGGAGCAGAGAAACGGCTTCGGCATGGGCGCTACGGTGAATATCACCTTCGGTGGCAACGTTGTCCACCTGATGAGCAAGGTAACCCAACTGAACCGCATCTAAATAGACCACAAGCCCCTGTCCATAATCCGGACAGGGGCATTTTAACGGGCGACCAATGGTCGCCCCTACGAACGCTCTCAGGGGACAAAAAGCAGGGAGCAGCCTTGGGCTGTTCCCTGCTTTGATTTGTCGTTTAGAACTCTACTTCGATGGTCTTCATGACTTCGGCACAGCGGGGGCACAGACCCTCGCTGTCGGCCTCGGTGGAGTGCATCCAGCACCGGGGGCACTTGACGCCCTGTGCCTCGGACACGCCTACGGTCAGACCGGGA
>JAZSAW010000174.1:0-2425 GCA_045602105.1 Candidatus Avilachnospira sp. | reverse complement strand
CCGGGAAGCTACCGTCAGTTGCACCCAAAATCAGCAGATGGCGCACCTGCTTCTGGCGCATCTGCATGACCGAACCCACATAGATCTGGTCGATTCCCGCAGGAATTGTACCTACCTGATACTGGGAAAGTACAGTCCGATAGAGCTTTTCAAATTCCTCCGGTGTACGCACCGTATCCCCCAAAAGAAGCCACATCTGCTCCAAGGACTGCCGAATCAGCTCATAGAGCTGAGAAAGCGCCTGCCCCAGCTGTCCGCCCCGGGCATTGGCCTGTTCCTCCAACCGTTCACGAAGTTCCAAAGCCTCCAGAAATTCATGGAAGCACAGCACCATTTCCCCGGTATTTTTGGCTTTCATCAGTCCCTGACGCAGGGTAAACAAAGGCCCCAAGGCCTGTTCCTTATCCCGGTTCAGCTCTGCCAGCCGGGCTTCATCCTCCGGCGTCAGCAGTTCCCCAAAGCCACGGGGATGAAGCGTCCATGTCCGCTCCCACTGACTTCCCCGCAAATTCCACAAATAGCCGTAGCAGTCCAGCCGGTCACAGCGATCCTGCTCCAGCAGGGGCAGACCGGATTTGAGATACAACGCTACATCCTCATAATCCATTCTTCCCGCAGCGGCACTGAGAGCGTTGAGCACGCCGTCAGCCACGGGCATGGAGAGCACAGGCTCTTTTCCCGCAAAATAGTACGGCAGTCCCACTGTTTCCATAGCTGCCCGCAATGGCGCTTCATAAAGGGCTTCATCGGTACAGGCCACGGCAATATCTCGACACCGTGCCCCCTTAGCCAGCAAAGCTTTTGCCTGCAAAACCGCCTGCCGGCACTCCTGCTCCACAGAAGAAGCCCGGTGCAGACCAATATCCTCCGAAGCGGGGCACGTCCGACCCCCGCCTAAAAACAGGGCTTCCAGAAGTCCTGCCAGAGAAGACGACCGTTCTTTCGAAGCAGAAACCGTCCCGGTCTGCACAGGCACGTCCCACTTTTTTGCCAGATGAAGCAGGCTGTCTGCCGTTTCCTGCACCGGACGGAGCATAGGCAGTTTCCGTTCGTCTGTGGGCAGGCTTACCCAGATCTGCTCCGCTTTCTGTAACAGAGCCTCCATTATCCCCAGCTCCGCACCGGTAAGATCGGTAAAGCCGTCAAAATAAATCTGTTTTCCTTCAGCCCAGTCCCACTGGGTCAGTGCCTCTCTCAGCCACAGGAGCTTGCCTGCCGGGTCGGCATTTCCCCGGGCACATACCGCCAGATAGGCCTCATACAAAAGCCCCATTTCCCGCAGTTTCTGGGCAAACTGTCCCTGCATGGCAGAGGACGCTTTCAGGAGAGTTTCCGGCTCCAGACAGTAGCTCTGGAATTCCTCCACCACAGCCAGCATATCCACCAGAAACTCCGGACGGCGCAGTACGCCACCGTAGAGTCTGATCTCGGAAGCCACCTGCTCTGCCGCCAGAGCCATAGCCAGCACCCGCCCACCCTTGTCCAGATACGCTCTGGCAGAGCCGCCATGGGCAGAGGCCACCCGATCCGCCAACCGGGACAGGCTCAGCACCTCTGCGTACCGGCTGATGGTATCGCCACCCATCCGGCACAGCCGATGCTCAGCCTCATGAGAAAACTGCTCCGGTACGATGAGGATCAGTCCCTCTCTGCCCTGTTTGGCCTGCTGGCAGATCTCCCGCAAAATGTTTTCGGACAGGCTGAGCCGGTCAAGCCCCATAAGCAGATGCAACATGGCGAACACTTCCTTTCTGTTTCCATTATACCACGCACCATGGGAAAAAGATAGTACACCACAATTGACACAGGCGGGAAACTTGTTATAATAAATCAAGTGGGAGTCGCATACGGGCTGTAGGCGACCCCCTATGAAAAACGGCGGTCTGGATCCGCGCGGGTGGTGGGAGTCTTTCCCGCACCGCCGTATATTCATGTTTATGCCACCAAGGCTGTCCTTGGTACAGGATATTACAAATTTTGACCCGGAGGTTTTTCCCTATGATCAAGGTTTCACCCTCTATCCTTTCTGCCGATTTTGTCAATCTGGAGCGGGATATTCGTGCCCTGTCTCCCGCCGGTGCGGATTATGTCCATATTGACGTCATGGACGGCCTGTTCGTCCCGAGCATCTCGTTCGGGCAGCCGGTGGTAAAGTCGCTCCGCCCGGCTTCAGACCTTTTCTTCGATGTCCATATGATGGTACAGGACCCGGGACGTTATGTTGAAGATTTCCATAAAGCCGGGGCGGACGGGATCACGGTCCATGCGGAGGCCTGCACCCATCTGGACCGCACGCTGGAGATGATCCGGGAGAGAGGCATCCGCGCGGGCGTCGCGCTCAATCCCGCAACTCCCCTGAGCGCGCTGGACTATGTGTACGGGCGCGTGGATATGATCCTCGTGATGACCGTGAACCCGGGCTTCG
>JAZSAW010000173.1:0-2689 GCA_045602105.1 Candidatus Avilachnospira sp. | reverse complement strand
GCATACGGCGGTATCGACCTATACCAAGCCCGAAGATCGGCAGAAAGCTGCTGAGCAGGCCGCCTACACATGGAATCTGGGCAAGGTCATCAACCCCGCCCCCGGCGAATAAGCAGAGCCTATGGCGAACTATTGGTATGTTTCCCGATCCGGGGATGGGTGGCAGAATTTGGCCATGGACGAGTGGTTTCTGGATCACCTGTCCCCGGAGGATATGGTTTTATATTTTTATGTAAACCAAAACGCCGTCATTATCGGAAAAAACCAAAACCCCTGGCGGGAGTGCGACTTGCCTGCCATGGAGGGTGACGGAGTCCAGCTGGTGCGCCGGGTGACCGGTGGCGGAGCGGTGTACCACGATGCGGGCAACCTGAATTTCTCCTTTATTGCCGGGGAGAAACGCTACGATTTGGAAAAACAACTGAATTTGATTTTGCAGGCGGTTCGCTCCTTTGGGATACCCTGCGGGTTTTCCGGGCGTAACGACCTGCTGGCGGACGGGAAGAAATTTTCCGGCAACGCCTTTTGCAGTCGGGGAAGGATTCGTCAGCACCACGGTACATTGCTTTTGGCTTCCGACTTGGGGCGGTTGCAGAACTACCTGCAGGTAGACCCCCGGAAAATGCAGGCCAAGGGCGTCAGCTCAGTCCGCAGTCGGGTGTGCAATCTTTCGGAATTTACCCCGAAGGTCAGTGTGCAGACCATGCTCAGTGCCATCCGTCAGGCTTATGAGAGCGGGTATGGCGCGGTCACGGATTTTGCCCCTACCCCGGAGCGGGTGGCGCAGGTCGTGCCCTATTATGAAAAGCAGGCGTCGTGGCAGTGGCGATTGGGCAAGACTCCGGAATTCGATCTGGAGCTGGATACCCGCTTTGACTGGGGAGGCGTACAGCTTCTGCTGAAGCTGAAAGAGGGCAGGGTGGCGCAGGTCTCCGCCTATTCCGATGCCATGGACGCGGAGCTCTCCGCGACTTTGCAGACCCGCCTGACCGGTCAGATCTGCTCCTCCCGGAGTCTCCACGATGCCCTGACCGGCACGGCAGACTCCCATCTGGAGGATATTGCCCGATTTTTGCTGAAACAGGGACTATAGAAAAGACAGGAACGGATTCCTGTCTTTTCTTTTTTTGGCTTTTGTGGTAAAATGGGGAAAAACCGGGAAAGGACAGAGGAGCATGGAACGCTGTATCAAATGTGGCCGGGAGATTGCCGATGGAGAGCTGTTTTGTCTGGAATGTAGCATGAATCCCGAGGATTCACCCCTGCAGGACGGGCCGACCTCTGTGTTTACCATGGCTGTGGGACGGATGCAGACCCCCAAGCCAGCCCGCAAGACTCAGAGCCCGGTGGCGGTAAAGACCCCCAAAACAAAATCCAACAACAGGAAACTCAAGCTCGCGCTGGCGCTGACCTCCGTTTTATTGGTGGCTACCTTGAGCTTTTTGTTCTGGCAGTATGAGAGCCTGCGGACAGAACGCAACCGTCTGAATACCAAACAGGCGGATATGCTTCTGCGGGAGCAGGAGACGCAGGAATTGCAGGCGCAGGTGGAGGAACTTCTCCGCCAGCGGGACGACCTGCAGGAAAAGCTGGAGGAGCAGGAAACGGAACTGAAGAGCCTGCGCAGTCAGCTTTCCGACAAGGAAAACAGCCAGTATCAAAACGCCTATGACCTGAGCAATACCCAGGCGGAGCTGATCCGGCTGGAGGAAGAAAACAAACAGCTTCTGCTTCTGGAGCAGGATCTGGAGGCGGAGATCAAACGCCTGACCGCCGCCTTGTCCGTGGCGCAGGAGGATCAGATCAAGGCTGAGTTTATGGATACCTACGTGGTCTTTGTGGAAAATAACGGTGAGAACATTTACCACACCTATGACTGCGCCAAATTCAGCAAAAGCAACTTCTGGGCATACAGCCGGAAACTGGCGGAAAACAATGGATTCTCCCCCTGTTCTGTCTGCGGAGGAAAACCCTGACACAGATGGCTGGACACAGGCGTTGCAGGGTGCTATAATAAACGGCAGAAAACGGAAAATAACAGGAGCGTGTAAGATGAAAAAAGGCATTTGTTGTGCAGGCAATATGATCGTGGATATCACGTATCCCATCGAGACCTGGCCCAAACAGAACGAACTGACCCATATCACCGAAGGCATCCAAAGCTCCACCGGTGGCTCGGTGTGCAACACCATCACGGACTTGGCACGGTTAGCCCCCCAGATGCCTCTGGTGGCTTCCGGCTTTGCCGGTCATGACACCGAGGGCGACTTCATCCTGCAGGAAATGGGCAAGTATCCCAATATCGACCTGTCCATGGTGCGCCGGGACGGCAGAACGTCCTTTACCGCCGTCATGAGCAACAACCAGACCAAGGAGCGCACGTTCTTCCAGCACGCCGGCGCAAACGCCTATTACGGCGAGGAGCACATCGACTGGGATAAGCTGGATGTGGATATTTTCCATATTGGCTATATCCTCCTGCTCCCTCATCTGGACGAACCCGATGCGGAATACGGCACGAAAATGGCAAGACTGCTCCACCGGGCGCAGAAAGCCGGCATGAAGACCTCCATCGATGTGGTATCGGAACCCGGCGACCGCTTCGCCCGACTGGTGACCCCTGCCCTGAAATATGCCGACTACTGCGTCATCAACGAGTTGGAAGCCCAGCAGACCACCGGAGTCTGCC
>JAZSAW010000172.1:0-13704 GCA_045602105.1 Candidatus Avilachnospira sp. | reverse complement strand
TTTGGGGCTTAAAAAGCAAGAATGGATGAATCACAACGGATACAATCGCAACAAATATACCCTTGGAGAGCAAAAAAGTTAAAAACAGGGTATAGAGCAAGTTTGCTGTATACCCTGTTTATTTCAGCGAATGGCGATAACGTCTTTTCCGGTAGCCTCTGTGATAAACTTCCGGAAGTCCTCTGCAGTTCCGCCGGAGAGATTATTTTTATCATACACCTGTGCATGGCTTGCGCTGAACACAAAAACAAAGTAGTTGCCTGTTTCCACCACAAAAAGGATCTTATCATAAGCAAATTCGGTAGTTCCGATTTCTGTTTCGGACACAAAGCTCTGGGCGGTAAAGGTGGATCTGGGCTTTTCCGTTCCTTTCAGCAAGCGCTTTCCGGCAAAATAGCCGTTCAGCTGATCCTCAAAGACAAGGGCGATCAATATGGCAAGGGTGGCAAGCCAGGTCACGACCTTGCCCGCTGTGACAGAAAAACCTGCATCACCGGAGGAAAAACAAAGAGGCAAAGCCAGCACAAATACGATCCAGCCGAGGATATGGCTTCTTCTCGAATGTTTTTTGCGAACGGTCTTTCGCAGAGCCTTCGCCATGGCAGTCAGGGCTTTGTGATCATATGCGGTTTCAAAAGTAAATTCCATGTGCGTACCTCCTTGATGGGAGATATTATACCATGAACTGTGATGATCTGCAATGCTTGGTGAAGCAGTGGCGTTGCCACTGCGGAATATGGTTGGCCTTCGGCCGGGATGGACTCGCTTTTCTGCGGAAAAGCCACGGGCGGGCGGACAGTCCACCGGACTGTCCGCTTGGACCGCCCTTTCGAGTCCAGTAGTCTGAATACCATACCAAAAGAAAAAGACACCTGTAAAGGTGTCTTTTTCTTTTGGTGGAGACTACTGGACTCGAACCAGTGACCTCTTGCGTGTGAAGCAAGCGCTCTAACCAGCTGAGCTAAGCCTCCGTAACCGCTTCATTATTATATACGGCGGTCATGGAAAAAGCAAGTCCTTTTTCGCAAAAACTGAAAATTGTTCTCATTTGGTCAGCGGTCTGCCTTGCGGCCGAAAAGACGAAAACCCAAAAATGTTTGATTAAAACCGCCCAGAATGTCCTCGTAGCTTCCCACGGTAAAGGGAGACTTGGGATACCGGCTGACCCATTTTTCCTGAAGCACTTGACAGAATTCCTCTCCGCAGGACAGTTCCAGCGTCCGAATCATAGGCACAAGAAACAGCGCAAGGCGCACCTTATCCTGCTCCATCAGGGTCTTTCCGGATCTTCCTGCCTCCTGCCAGCGTTTTTGCAACTGTTCCAAAAAGTATTCTGTGGCACTGTCCACCGTCAGTTCACCGGTTTGGCAGGCTTCCTCCAGCTCTGTAAAAATATGCCGGCACTGCTCCCGATAGCTGTCCATGGCGGGAGCGTAGCCCTTGGCGGTAAACGCTTTGTCCAGATGGGTATAGTCGGCAATGGTCGAAAGGATTCCTGCGCGGTAGACCTCTGCGGGGGTAAGTACACTGTGTTGTTCCATGATGACACCTGCCTTTTTTCTTATGATACCACATTTTCACCTCAGTGCCAAGGACGGAAAATCCTGAAATAATCTGCGCCATTCTGGAAATACTAGCCCCGAAAGGCGGAGGTGGTCAGATGGTATTTTCCTGTCCCACGAAAATTTACTCGGGAGAGGGCGCACTGGATGTCCTGAAAACGTTTTCTGCCGGTCGTGTTCTGGTGGTCACGGATCGGTATTTTTCTCAGTCGGGCAAGGCCATGGAGCTGGGAAGTCTTGTGCCGGGGGCGCAGGTAGAGATCTTTGACCGGGTAGAGCCTGACCCCTCAGCGGAGTTGGTGGCGCAGGGCAGTGGGCTGTGCGCCCGGTTTCAGCCGGATTTGCTCATCGCTCTGGGCGGTGGCAGTCCCATGGACTGCGCCAAGGGAATACGGTTGGCAAGCCCGCATCCCATGACCTTTGTGGCCATTCCCACGACCGCCGGCAGTGGCTCGGAGGTCACTTCCTTTTCTATTTTGACCCATCAGGGAGTCAAGCAGGTGTTGGTAGACCCTCTGCTTCGCCCCGATGTAGCCATTCTGGATAAACATCTTCTGGACGCTCTGCCCCGAAGCTTGCTGGCGGATACAGGTATGGATCTGCTGGCACACGCTTTGGAGGCGGTGGTCGCCACCAAGCGCACAGGCTTTACGGACGCGTTGGCCACCTATGCTGTTTCCGCGGTACTGGATGACCTGCTTTCCGCGTGGCAGGGGGATATGGCTGTGCGGGGAAGATTGCAGGAATGTGCCACCATGGCAGGTCTGGCCTTTGACCATAGTGGACTGGGACTTTGCCATGCCGTGGCCCATGTGCTGGGCGGCGCGTTCCATCTGCCTCACGGGCGGCTGTGTGCCATGATCTTGCCTGCGGTCATTGCCTGCAATGCCCCGGCAGCCGGGACTGCCTATGCCCGACTTGCCGGAGCCTGCGGGATAGAGGGGGCAACGGAAAAACTGCGGATACGCAATCTTCAGCAGACCATCATCCGTCTGCGGACAGCCATGGCTATGCCTGCCACCTTGGAACAGGCGGGCATCCCACCGGAAGAGGTGGAGGCAAGACGGGAAACGCTGGTAGAGGACATTCTGGCAGACGGATGCTGTGGGACAAATCCCGTCCCGGTGACAGCCCGGTTGGCAGAGCAGGTCTTAAAGGCGGTGACCCGGTGAAAGAAAGTATGCTGTCCGTGGGCATCGATCTGGGGACGACCACCACGCAGATGGTGGTATCCCGTCTGTTGGTGGAGAACACCGCAGACCCCTTTTCCGTGCCCCGCATGGAGATCGGCGATCGGGAGGTCATCTACCGGGGGAGTATCCATTTTACCCCCCTTAAGACCCCGGATACTCTGGATGCCGAGGGCATCCGGGACATCATCTCCCGGGAGTATGCACAGGCAGGCATCGCCCCGGAGCAAGTGCAGACCGGGGCGGTCATCATCACCGGGGAGACAGCCCGGAAAGAAAACGCCCAGGCGGTACTGGAGGCACTAACGGACTTTGCCGGAGAGTTCGTGGTGGCCACTGCCGGCCCTGCACTGGAAAGCGTGCTGGCAGCTCGTGGCGCGGGGGCGGATACAGAGGCGAAACGCCGGAGTCGGGCGGTGCTTCATGTGGATATTGGCGGAGGCACGTCCAATCTGGCTCTGTTTGACGAAACCGGCAAGCTCAAAGATACCGGCTGTCTGAATGTAGGCGGACGGCTGTTAAAGATAGACAGGGACAGCCGTGTCACTTACGTCTCCCCGGTGCTTGCGCCTCTTTCGCCCCCTGCATTGGGGGAACGGGTGACCCCGGAGAGCCTGAAACCACTGATGGACAAATTGGTGCAGGTGCTGGCTGAGGCGGTGGGTCTGACAAAGCCCACGAAACTGCTGGAGCAGTTTATCACGGATAAGACCGTGACCCTGCCCGATGAGCAGGCTTTGTTGTCCTTTTCCGGCGGTGTGGCGGATTTGATGGAGGAAACGCCCGATGACTGGCTGACCTACGGCGATATTGGCGTTCTGCTGGGACAGGCCATCCGCCGATCCTGTCTGTGTGCCGGGGAATACCGCTTAGGACGGGAGACCATCCGCGCCACAGTGGTGGGAGCAGGCAGTTACGCCACAGAGCTTTCGGGCAGCACAGTCTATTACCGTGGGGTCAGCTTTCCCCTGCAGAATTTGCCGGTGGTGTCGGCAGACGGACTGGACAGCGCACAATTGCGGAAAGAAACGGAACTGCATGGAGCGCAGACTACGGCTTTGTTTCTCACCGGGATACCCAGTCCGTCCTTTCAGGCGGTCACACAACTGGCGGAGCACATTGCCCAAGCTGTCGAGCCGGTGACAAAGCCTCTGGTGGTGGTGCTGGAACACGATCAGGCCAAGGCACTGGGGCAGGCACTACAGCTCCGGCTGGGTCGGGATGTGCCTTTGGTCTGTCTGGACGGCATCCATGTCCCCCCGGGGAGCTTTCTGGATATTGCCTCTCCTGTGGGGGGAGGAACAGCCCTGCCGGTGGTGGTAAAGACCCTGGCATTTATCTAAAACAAGGAGGGAACAAGTTGAATTTAAAGACAACATTGTTCGGTCATACCTATCAGTTTTCTTCGGTGAAAGAGGTTTTGGCCAAGGCCAATGAAGAACGCTCCGGCGACCGACTGGCGGGGGTTTCGGCAGAGACCGCCGAGGAGCGGGTGGCGGCCAAGGTGGTTTTGGCAGAACTGACTCTGGCAGATCTGCGGGAAAACCCCGCTGTGCCCTATGAGCAGGACGAGGTCACCCGAATCATTCAGGATGACCTCAATGAGCCTGTTTATACCCAGATCAGAGGGTGGACGGTATCTCAGCTTCGGGAGTGGCTGTTGGATGAAAATACCACAGAGGCGGACATCCACCGCATTTCCCGGGGACTGACTTCGGAGATGGTGGCGGCAGTCTGCAAGCTCATGAGCAATCTGGATCTCATCTACGCCGCCCGAAAAATCCGCATCACCGCCCACTGCAATACCACCATCGGCCTGCCGGGGACACTGAGCTGTCGCTTACAGCCCAACCACACCACCGATGATCCCGACGGTATTCTGGCATCGCTTTTGGAGGGCTTGACCTTCGGCGCGGGCGATGCAGTGCTGGGGCTCAATCCCGTGACGGATTCCGCGGAACGGCTCAGCCAGATTCTCCGGCTGTTTGACGAGGTGAAACAGCGCTGGGAGATTCCTACCCAGATCTGCGTTCTGGGTCATGTGACCACCCAGATGGAGGCACTCAAAACCGGCGCGCCTATGGATCTGGTGTTCCAGTCCATTGCCGGCAGTCAAAAGGGCAATGAAGCCTTTGGCATCAGCGGAGCTTTGCTGGAGGAAGCTCGACAACTGGCGCTCCACCGTGGTACGGCCACCGGCCCCAATGTCATGTATTTTGAGACCGGTCAGGGCTCGGAGTTGTCCTCAGAGGCGCACCACGGCGCCGATCAGGTGACCATGGAGGCCCGATGCTACGGCTTTGCCAAACGTTTTCAGCCCTTTTTGGTCAATACGGTGGTGGGCTTCATCGGTCCGGAATACCTCTATAATTCCAAGCAGGTCATCCGTGCCGGTCTGGAGGATCATTTTATGGGTAAGCTTTCCGGCATCCCCATGGGCTGTGACGCCTGCTACACCAACCACATGAAGGCCGACCAGAACGATATTGAAAATCTGGCCACCCTGCTGACGGCGGCAGGCTGTAACTACTTTATGGGCATCCCCCACGGGGACGATATTATGCTCAATTATCAGACCACAGGCTTCCGGGAAACGGCAGCTCTGCGGGAGATCTTCGGCTTTACGGCCATCCCGGAATTTCAGCGGTGGCTGGAAAAGATGGGCTTTGTGGAAAACGGCAGGCTGACCCCCAGAGCCGGAGACGGCTCGATCTTATTGCAGGAGGTGCGTCATGGATAAACAGGAACTGAAACAGATGGTCGCCCAGCTCCTGCAGGAGATGGAGGGGACGAAACAGTCCACACCTGCCGTGGCGGGAGGAAGTGTCGCCGATGTGACCGAAATCGACATCCGCAACACCTATCTGGTGGAAGATCCCGCCAACGGGCAGGCGTATCTGCGCTTAAAGCAAAAGACCCCCGCCCGACTGGGTCTGGGCAGGGCGGGCGCGCGATACCGCACGGCGTCCATGCTCCGCTTCCGGGCGGATCATGCCGCCGCTCAGGACAGTGTCTTTTCTCTGGTAGACCCCTCTTTTTATGAGAAAAACGACCTGCCCTTTGTCCAGACCATGTGTGAGAGTAAGGATATGTATCTGACCCGCCCGGATCTGGGGCGAAAGTTTGATGAGAAAAATCAGGCCATCATCCGGCAGGTCTGCGGGCAAAGTCCCCGGGTACTGCTGGTCATCGGTGACGGTCTGTCCTCCAACGCAGTCACCGCCAACGCCATGGACTGCGCCGCCGCCATCCGGCAGGGACTGAAAACCTACGGACTGGAATTGGGAAAAACTCTGTTTATCCAGTATGCCCGGGTAGGCGCAATGGATCATATCGGCGAGATCACCCAGGCGGAGCTGATCTGTATGCTGGTGGGCGAGAGACCCGGACTGGTCACCAGCGAATCCATGTCCGCTTATATCACCTACAAGCCCCGTCCGGGTATCCCCGAGGCCAAGCGGACGGTGGTGTCCAATATCCACCGGCAGGGCACGCCTGCGGTGGAGGCCGGCGCCCATATTGCCCAGCTGATGCACACCATGCTGGAAAAGCGGGCTTCGGGCATCGATTTGAGGTGATGGCATGATCGGAACGACATTACCGGTAAAGATTCTGACCTTGCGCCTGATTCCCAACCTGAGCCCCGGTCTGGCGGCGGCTCTGGGGGTAGACAGCAGATACCGTGCCATTGGCCTTATTTCCACAGACAGTGACGATATGACCTATATGGCTCTGGATGAGGCCACCAAGGTGGCCAATGTGGAGGTGGCATACGCCAGAAGCCTCTATGCCGGCGCGGCCAATGCGTCCACAGCTCTGGCGGGTGAGGTCATCGGTGTTCTGGCCGGGCCTACGCCTGCGGAGGTGGCCAGCGGACTGCGGGGTGCGGAGGCGTTTCTGCACAGCGGAGCGGGCTTTCGCACCGCCAACGAAGCCGGGGACGTGGTCTATCTGGCCCACTGCGTGTCCCGTACAGGCTCTTATCTGGCGGGCATGGCAAAAGTGCCTGTGGGTCAGGCACTGGCCTATCTGGTGGCGCCTCCTGTGGAGGCGGTGGCAGGGTTGGATTCTGCCCTGAAAGCCTCCGATGTGGAGCTGATGGAATTCTTCGCGCCCCCTACGGAGACCAATTTCTCCGGGGGCTTGCTGACCGGCACCCAAAGTGCCTGTCAGGCTGCCTGCGACGCCTTCGCCCAGACGGTGCGGGAGGTAGCCGCCAGACCTGTGGATCTGGGAGGAATGTGATATGGAACTGGAAAAGGATCTGAAAAGCCGTCAGCAGGTCAGAGAACTGGTGACGGCGGCAGCCCGGGCGCAGGAGAAGCTCCGCACCTTTGACCAGCAGGCCATTGACCGCATCGTGGAGGCCATGGCGCAGACTGCCTTTGCCCATGCCGAGGAGCTGGCAAGGCTGGCGGTAGAGGAGACGGGCTTCGGCAATGTGCCGGATAAAACACGGAAAAATCAGTTTGCCTCCCGCACCCTCTGGGAGGCCATCCGGGAGCAGAGGACTGTCGGTATTCTGGGCAAAGACCCCAAGTCCCGCACATGGGATGTGGGTGTGCCTGTGGGAGTCATCGCCGGTATCGCGCCCTCCACCAACCCCACCTCCACGGTCATCTATAAGGCCATGATCGCCCTGAAGGGGGGAAACACCATCGTCCTCTCTCCGCATCCGGGGGCAAAAAATTGCTCCTGCCGGACGGCTGAACTGCTGATGGAGGCGGCGAAAAACGCAGGCTGTCCCGACGGCGCCATCGGCTGTATCTCCATTCCCACCATGGAAGCGGTGGAGGAGCTGATGAAGCACCCGCAGGTGAAGCTGATCTTAGCCACCGGCGGTGGCGCTATGGTGCGCTCGGCCTATTCCTCCGGCAAGCCGGCCATTGGCGTAGGCGCGGGCAACGGACCTGCCTATTTTCATCCCAGTTGCGAGCTGGGGCAGGCTGTTGCCGATGTGGTGCAGTCCAAGACCTTTGACAACGGCGTCATCTGCGCTTCGGAGCAGAGCATCATTCTGGAACGAGCCAACGAAAAAGAGGCTTTGGCTGAACTCCAGAGGCAGGGGTGCTGTATCCTCTCTGAGGAGGACGGAAAGAAACTGGCGGGACGGCTTTTCCGCAGTAACGGCACCATCGACCCGAAGATCGTGGGCAAGACGGCGGGCGAGATCGCCAAAATGGCGGGACTTTCCCCACAGGCACAGCAGGCGAAAGTCCTGATCGCCCGGGAAAACGGCGTGGGCAAAAACTTTCCCTATTCTATGGAAAAGCTCTGCCCTGTCCTTGGCCTTTATGTGGTGGACGATCAGCAGGAGGCACTTCGCCTGTCCTGTGAGATCCTGCACCATGAGGGTAGTGGACACACCTTTGTCCTCCATGCCCGTAACGAGGCGGTCATCCGCCAGTTTGCCATGGAAGTGCCGGTATCCAGATTTTTGGTCAACACCCCGGCGTCCCTTGGTGGCATCGGAGCGACCACCGGCCTGTTCCCGGCACTGACTCTGGGCTGTGGCGCAGTGGGCGGAAGCTCCTCCAGCAATAATATCGGCCCTCTGGATCTGATCAATATCCGCCGGGTGGCATGGGGGCATAGGGCGCAGGAAACGGCGCATACTACCACTACAGACGATGAACTTCTGGAACGCTTAACACAAAAACTATTGGAAAAACTGAGATAAAGGAGCAACAACGATGATCAATACCAACGCATTGGGCATGGTGGAAACCAAGGGACTGGTAGGCGCTATCGAGGCGGCAGACGCCATGGTGAAGTCTGCCAATGTCAATCTGGTGGGCAAGGAACAGGTAGGTGGCGGTCTGGTGACCGTCATGGTGCGAGGCGATGTAGGCGCAGTGAAGCCCGCCACAGATGCCGGTGCAGCGGCAGCGGAAAAAGTTGGCGAGCTGGTGTCCGTCCATGTGATTCCCCGCCCCCACACGGAGGTGGATGCCATTTTGCCCAAGGGTCGCCAGACCCAGTCTAAGGCAGGCGAGGGCTAATGGCGGTCTTTACCGCGCAGGCGGTCCGGGCCAATCTCCGGGTGCGGGACGGCAAGCGGGTATTTTATCTGGGGCAGGGGGATCGCTTGACCCCCAGCGCCCTGGACTGGCTGAAGGCGGAAAACATAGAGGTGCTTTCCGCCCATCTGGCAAAGCCCTCCGCCTATACCACCCTGTCCGGGGATACCTTGGAAAAAAAGCCGGAGCATATGACCCACCTGCAGCCAACGGTGCTGGTGGAAAAGACCCATCCCCGCATTGTGTTCCGGGGCAGGATGGACAGCTTGCAGGCGGAGATCCTGCTCTGTGGCAGTCAGGCACGGGCACAGGGGAAACCGGAACTGGCAGAAAATCTGGAAGAACTGTTGGAAACCGCCAGACAGATCATCCAGTGCGATGTGCTGGAAAAACCGTGGCAGGAAAGACCCCTGTGTGGGATGACCCCGGAACAGCTTAGAGAGCATAGCCATTTCCCCCAGAAATACTACGATCAGCCCCATTTTATGCCGGATATTTCCGATAGTCCCTTGCTTCTGCGACTGAACCGTCTGCGCACGGCAGTGCGGGAAACGGAGATCTCCGCCTGCGGGGCATTTCCGGACAGGACAGATCTGATTCGCGTAATAAACCGCATGAGCTCTCTGGTCTGGATCTGGATGATTCGACTGAAAAAGGAGGAGTCCCGTGGAACAGCGCATTGAACGTCTGGCGGAGAAACTGCAAAAACGTCTGTTTGTGGAATTGGAGGCTTCCGGTCGCCATGTCCATGTGACCAGAGAGCAGGCCCAGACCCTCTTTGGTCACGATTTGACGGAAAAACGCCCTCTGTCCCAGTCGGGACAGTATCTGGCCAATGAGCGGGTCACCTTGGTGACGGCAAAGGGGCGTATGGAGCGGGTGGCTGTCCTTGGCCCATGCCGGAAGGAGGGTCAGGTAGAGGTCTCCCGGACAGATGCCGTGACCTTGGGCATCGACCCGCCGGTACGCCTGTCCGGGGATGTAAAAGGCTCTGCACCCATGACCCTTATTGGTCCGGAGGGGACGGTGGAGCTGACCGAGGGGACGATCATTGCCAAACGGCATATCCATATGACCCCGGAGGATGCCCTGCTTCACGGCGTTTCGGACGGACAGGAGATTTGTCTGAAAGCCCTGACAGACAGACCTGTGGTCTTTGAACAGCTCACCGTCCGGGTCAGTCCGAAGTTTTGTACCTTCGTCCATCTGGATTACGATGAGGCCAACGGCTGTGGCTTCCGCAAAGGGGATCTGGGGATGATTCTGAAATGAATCTGGAGCATCTGACGGAGGAAGTCTGGAAACGGTTGCAGGAAAAGCCTCGGGCACTGCTCATCGGCTCTGCTCCAATAGGTTACGATAAATATAATTATGTTAACGAAAAACCCTATGAAGCCGTCGTCCTTGGGGAGCTGTCTCCGGGGGAGTTACTCCATATGCCGTCGGATGCGGTGTGCTGTGCCCTGTTGGAGGATATACCGGTGTATCTCAGTCCTCAGCAGATTCATCACCGGGCAAAAACTGCCCGGGCACTGTGCCGGGAGCTGTATGGGGCGGAACAGCGGTTACGGCTTCTGGGGGTGCGAAAACTGGAGGAGGCGGGTACTTTGGTGACGGCAGACCGAGCCAGAGCCATGCGCCGGGCAGGGGAAAGCCCACCGCCGGGCTGTCGGCTGACGCCTCTGGCCAGAGATATTTTGGAGGGAAAAGCACCATGATACTGGGAACAGTCATTGGAAATCTCTGGGCGACCAAGAAATGCGATGCCCTGCGGGGGCAGACCTTTCTGGTGGTGGATTTTCAGGACAGAAAGCTGGTGGCGGCAGATCTGGTAGGCGCAGGGGTCGGCGACCGGGTGCTGGTGACCACAGGCTCAGGCGCCCGGGCAGGCAATCCGGAATTGCCCTGCGACGCCGCCGTGGTGGCGATTCTCGATGCAAACGCATAGGAGGCGAAGACCTTGAGTGAATTTATCATTTATCTGATGGCTGTGTTTATGGCCATCGGCGCAGTGGACAGGATTTTGGGCAACAAGCTGGGACTGGGGCAGGAGTTTGAAAACGGTATTCTGGCCTTTGGTACGCTGGCACTTTCCATGCTGGGTATCATTTCTCTTGCGCCGGTGCTGGCCAATGTCCTGCGCCCGGTGGTCGTGCCTGTGTTCCGGCTTTTGGGGGCAGATCCGGGTATGTTTCCCGGTGCGATTCTGGCCAATGATATGGGTGGCGCGCCTCTGGCACTGGAGCTGGCGGAAAGCCGGGAGGCGGGGCTTTTCGGCGGACTGATCGTAGGCTCTATGCTGGGTGCGACCATCGTTTTTACCATCCCCGTGGCACTGGGGCTGATCCGGAAAGAGGATCGGAAATTTCTGGCACAGGGCGTTCTGGCAGGTGTGGTCACCATTCCTGTGGGCGCTCTGGTAGGCGGTCTGGTGGCGGGCTTTGACCTGTGGATGGTCTGCCGAAATCTGCTTCCTATCGTCATCTTTGCCCTGCTCATTGCTTTGGGATTGTGGAAAGCGGAACGAGCCATGATCAAGGGCTTCACTGTCTTTGGCTGGCTGGTCACGGCAGTCATCACCGTGGGTCTGGCCAGTGCCATTGTGGAAGCACTTACAGGGGTGGTGATCATCCCCGGTATGGCGCCGTTATCCGAAGGATATGGCACGATTGGCGGAATTGCCATTATTCTGGCAGGTGCGTTTCCTCTGGTCTATGCGGTCACCAAGGTGTTCCGCAAGCCCCTCATGAAGTTGGGTGGTCTATTGGGGATGAACGATGTGGCTGCCGCCGGCATGGTGGCGTCTCTGGCCAATTCCATCCCTATGTTCGGGATGCTGGGAGACATGGGTGACCGGGGCAAGGTGCTGAACGTGGCCTTTGCCGTGTCTGCCGCCTTTGTCTTCGGTGACCATCTGGGCTTCACCGCAGGCTTCGCCCCGGAGATGTTGCCGGCGGTCATTGTGGCCAAGCTGGTTTCCGGTGTGTCTGCCGTGGCGGTGGCAATGTTGCTCACAAGGAGAAAACGCCATGGATAAAGAACAACTGAAAAACCTTTTGCGGGAGATTTTGGAGGAAGAACAGGACGGCTGTCCGGTAAAGTTATGTAAACTTCCCGGTGTGTCCGTAACGGAGAATGATCGTATGGATACCGGCGATCCGTCCCATCAGGTCTATACTCACGACCTGTTTTCTCTGGCAGAAAGTCCCCGCCTGGGCTGTGGGGTCATGGAGATGACCCACACCACCTTTCCGTGGACCTTGCAATACGATGAGATCGACTACGTGATCTCCGGCAGTCTTACCATTTATCACGGTCAGCACGCCGTTACCGCCCAGCCGGGTGAACTGATTTTGATCCCCAAGGGGAGCAGTATTTTGTTTTCTGTCCCCGATCGGGCAAGATTTCTCTATGTCACCTACCCGGCAGATTGGCAAAATCAAAAATAGAAACGCAGGGAACGGTTTGGCCGTTCCCTGCGTTTCTGTCAACTTTCAAGAAGTCCTTTTGCTTTTCTGGCAACCACGATCTCCTCGTTGGTGTCCACGACGTAAATTCTCACGCTACTACCCTCTGCGGAAAGGTCGTCGCCACCGGTGGCATTGCGGTTTTTCTCATTGTCCAGACGGATGCCCAGACAGTCCAGCCCTTCCAGAGCCAGAGCCCGAACGTCGGCGCTGTTGCGCCCGATGCCACCGCCAAAGACCACGGCGTCTAGTCCGCCCATGGCGGCGGTGTACGCGCCGATGTACTTCTTGATGCCGTAGGCGTATGCTTTCACTGCATTCTGGCAGTCTGTATTGCCCTTGTCCGCCTCCTCCTGAATGTCTCGCAGGTCGTTGGATACGCCACCGGAGAGACCGTAAAGACCGCTCTTGGTCTGGAGCATGGTCTTGACCTCGGACAGGGTCATGCCACACTCCTCCACCAGATAGAAGATGACATAGGGATCCATGTCGCCGATGCGGTTATTCTGCAACACACCGCACTGCAGGCTCATGCCCATGGTGGTGTCAACGCCTATGCCGTTTTTCACGGCGCAGAGACTTCCACTGCCACCCAGATGACAGCACACCAGCTTCAGGTCATCCCGACCCATTTCCTTTGCCGTCCATGTGGACAGGTATTCCAGAGATGCGCCGTGGAAGCCGTACCGGCGGATGGCGTGCTTTCTGGAAAGCTCGATGGGAATGGGGTAGAGGAAGGCCTCCGGAGGCATCTGGGCATGGAAGGCAGTTTCAAAAGAGCCGATCATGGGGGTGTTGGGCATCAGTGCCTGAAACTGCCGGATGGCGGCGATGTAGGGAGGATTGTGGGCAGGGGCGACGGAATTGAAGTCCGCCATGGCCTGCAGGACGTCCTCCGTCAGGTACTGTACTCCGGTGACGCCCTTGGCGTGAACGACCTTGAAGCCTACACAGGCGATGTCTGCCAGAGAAGCCACACAGCCGTCCAGCAGATGCTCCAGCATCATGGAAATGGCCTCGCCGTGGGTGGGGAAGACTGCGTCCTTGCGGATACTGTCCCCGGTGATGGAATTTTTATGGTAAAACAGGCTCTTTGACCCGCCGACCCGTTCTGCGCCACCGACAGCCAGCACCTGCTCACCCTTGTCCATGGCAAAAAGCTGATATTTCAGGGAAGTACTTCCCACATTGCAAATGAGGATGTTCATAAAAAACTCCTTTACGATTTTTTTCTATTCTACCAGAAGTTCCCCCTGAGGGAAAGAGGCTTTTTCCGAAAAAAAGAGATGGCCGAAGCCATCTCTTTTGATTACAGTACCCGTCTTGCGCCGATGTATCGGGAGGCGTAGAACTCCTGATCCAGACTGGTGATCTTCACACCGCCCTGAGCGGCATGGATAAACTGGTTGTTGCCGATATAAATGCCCACATGGGAGGCGGGAGCGGAAGTGGCGTATGTATTGGT
>JAZSAW010000171.1:0-4341 GCA_045602105.1 Candidatus Avilachnospira sp. | reverse complement strand
TACACCCCCCTGAACTATCCCGACCCGGCAGAAATTTCTGAGGCCAGAGAGCCCTTTGTCAAGGCCAGTATCATCGCCCCTCAGGAGTATGTGGGCAATATTATGGAGCTGTGCCAACAGCGCCGTGGGGAATTCAAGGACATGACCTATCTGGACGCCACCCGAGTGGAGCTCCACTATGAAATGCCCCTGAATGAGATCATTTACGACTTTTTTGACGCTCTGAAATCCCGCACCCGTGGCTACGCCTCTCTGGACTATGAGATGCTGGGCTACCGCCCCAGCAAGCTGGTGAAGCTGGATATTCTCCTCAACGGCGAACAGGTGGACGCCCTGAGCTTTATTCTCTTTGCGGATTCCGCCTACGCCCGCGCCAGAAAGACCTGCGTGAAGCTCAAGGAAAATATTCCCCGCCAGATGTTCGAGATTCCCGTTCAGGCCGCCATCGGCGGAAAGGTCATCGCCAGAGAGACCATCAAGGCTCTGCGGAAGGATGTTCTGGCCAAGTGCTACGGCGGTGACATCACCCGAAAGAAGAAACTGCTGGAAAAGCAGAAAGAGGGCAAGAAGCGGATGCGCTCCTTCGGCACAGTGTCCGTCCCCAGCGACGCCTTTATGGCCGTGCTGAAGCTGGACGACGAATGATTCTCTAAGGAGTTTTGCCATGTTCACCAAAGAACCCATCATCAACAACCGCCCTCTGGGGCTGTATATCCACGTTCCCTTCTGCCGGAGCAAATGCGAGTACTGCGATTTTTACTCCCTGTCCGGCGGTCTGCATCACGAGTCCATGGATCTGTATCTGCAGGCTGTTCTGGCCCACATCAAAGAAACCGCCCAGCGGGCGGTGGGCTACTGCGTGGACAGCGTCTACTTCGGTGGCGGTACCCCCAGCTTTTTCGGGGCGCAGGGACTGATTCGCATACTGGCGGAGATCGATCGCCGTTTCCATCTTCAGCCGGACGCGGAAATTACCCTGGAAGCCAACCCGGATTCCCTGAATATGCAAAGTCTGGAAAAGCTTCGCCGGGCAGGCTTTAACCGCCTGTCCATCGGCGTACAGTCCGATGACGACAATCTGCTGAAGGCTCTGGGTCGTCCTCACAACTACAAGCAGGCGCAAATGGCTGTGGCGCAGGCACGGCGGGCGGGCTTTGCCAATATTTCTCTGGATCTCATGTTCGGTCTGCCCAACCAGTCCCGGGAGCAGTGGATGAAGACCCTGCCCAATGTCATGGAGCTGAAGCCCGACCATATCTCCTGCTATGGGCTGAAAGTCGAGCCCAATACCAAGCTCTGGGAGTACAAAGACTGCGCCAATCTCCCCGATGACGACGCGCAGGCGGATATGTATTTCTACGCTGTGGAGACCTTGGAATCCTTTGGCCTGCACCAGTATGAAATTTCCAATTTCGCCAAGCCGGGCTTTGAGAGCCGGCACAACCTGAAATACTGGACCGGCGAGCCCTATATCGGCTTCGGCCCTGCCGCCAGCTCCGATTTCGGCGGGAAACGGTTTACGGCGGAGGCCAATCTGGACAAGTATATCCCCGGTATTCTGGAGCAGGGAAGCATCCTCTCCGAGTGTGAGACCATCCCCATGCGGGAGCGGGCGGGAGAGTATCTGATGCTTCGCCTGCGGACGGTCTACGGCATTGAGGAAAACGAGTATATGCAGACCTATCTTTTGCCCTTTGCTCCTCTGGAAAAGCTCCTGACGGCCTACGCCCAGCGTGGCTTGGCGGAAAAGACCGAAGCCGGTCGCTGGCGACTGACCGCCAAGGGCTTTATGGTGTCCAATTCCATTCTGGTCCAGCTTCTGGACGCCCAGCAGAAAAGCAAACCTCTGGCAAAGGTAATTCGATAACGTAACAGACAGATTTCTTGCTGGTTCGTAGGGGCGACCAATGGTCGCCCCCCATCTCTCATCCTTTTCTGCGTGCACAGAAAAGGATGCAAAAGATGCAGTCAAGGGGAGGGCTTTGCACAAAGACGCCCCCCCCTTGACGACCCCCTCCTCCGAAGTCCCAAAGGAATCCTATCACAATATCTGCCAGCAGTGCAGTACAGAATCGTCTGTGCCAATCACACCAACAGTCTGTATCTTGCATAGTGCATCCCGGCGGGCGATTGTTAATCGCCCCTACGGATTCTATCGATGATTTGCGCATGCCCGAAAATGCAAAAGGAACGACCTGTGGTCGTTCCTTTTGATTCATGATAGCATATTCTTTATTCTGCATTTCGCCCAAAGGCAGACATGCCGGGGGAAGCGACTGGCACACCACAGGCGGACATAAAGCCAGTGGGATGCCTGTCGGACGCTGTAACTGCGCCCATTGCGCACAAAGCCTGTGGCCAGGGCGATCATCTGGTCAGGACGGACGCCCGGCTCATAGGTATACTGATTGTCCCCGATACAGGTATAGGTCTTACCCACTTTCACGATTCGGTGCAACACATACTGACCGTTGTCCCGCTGATACAGGGGCAGGTCATATTTTTTCAGCTTTTCCGGCAAAGGAGAGAGAATCACCTGATCCCGGCCACCCTCCAGCATGGGACGCATACTGGTACCCCGGGGGGTAAACTGGACAGATTCACCGGTTGCCAGCCGTTCTTTGATCAGGGGCATGATGGTATCCAGCTGAACTTGGATGTCAGGCAAGGAAATTCAGCTCCTTCAGACGGTTGGTAAAGGCCAGAACACTGCGTTCTGCGGTTTCACGGTCTACATCGTACTCGGAAAGCAGCGCATCGACCAACTCGCCCAGCTCCGCGCCCATGCTCAACCGCTCCCAGAGGAAACGTCCCGTATCGTTCAGGGTGATCATCATATCAAAATTGGTCACACCGGCAGTGGGCAGTGCCACAGTTTCACCGGCAATCGTCCGCAGAATGAATCCCTCTTTGATCTTCATATTTATCAACCTTTCTTTTTATGCTTTTATTCAACACTGACCATCCGACCCAGATAGCCCTGATCCTGTTCCAACAGATTTTCCATATCGCCCTGCTGGGTGATATGACCGTCTTCCAGAACTATGGCTCGATCTGCTCCGCGGATGGTGGCCAGACGGTGGGCAATGATCAGCACCGTGGCCTCTCCCCGCAAAGAACGGATGGTATCGCGAATGAAGGTTTCACTTTCGTAGTCCAGAGCACTGGTGGCCTCGTCCAGAATAATGAAACGGGGTTTGCCCATCAGCACCCGAGCCAGCACGACTCTCTGCCGTTCTCCGCCGGACAGGCGCACGCCCTTATCCCCCAACAGGGTATCCAGACCTTGGGGAAGCTGTTCCACAAAAGGCCATGCCAAAGACCGCTTCAGGGCATCGATCATCTCCTCTTCTGTGGCATCCGGGTGGAAGCGCAGGAGGTTTTCCCGCACCGTGGCGTTGAGAATCAGCGGATCCTGGGGGATATAGCCGATGGCCTTGCGCCACATGCTCCGGTTTTCGGCTGTCAGCTCCGTGCCGTCCACCAAAATTCTTCCGCCGGTGGGCTGCAGCAGACCCAGAAGCAGGTCAGCGGTGGTGCTTTTACCTGCACCGCTGGGACCGACCAGCGCGGTCACCGAGCCGGAGGGCAGGGTGAAGCACATATCCGCAAGGACGGCTTCGTACCCATCGTGATAAGTAAAGCTCACATGGTCAAAGACGACCTCCCGCTCAAAGGGCAGGACACCTTTTTTGCAGACAGGCTCCCGGTCACCCTGAGACAGCTCTGCCACTGCCGTCTGAATGGTTTCATAAGCAGGGACATAGGTCTGGATGTTCTGCAACTGGCCCTGCCAGGAGGAGAACACCGGCCAGAGCCGGGAGAAGATATAGACCAGAATCACCAGCTGTGCTGTGCCCGTATCCAGCACCAGTACACTGAATACAAAGGCCAGGGCCACCATGACGGCGGCGGCTATGGAGTAGCAAAGCTGGGGAAGCACCTGAAGCTGAGTGGTGCGGAGACTGATGTCGTAATAGGTTTGGCTGATGTCATCAAACCGGCCGGCATGCTCGGCTTCCACGCCGTAGGCGCGAATCTCTTTGATACTGCTCAGCTGATTTTGAATCTCCCGGTGGAGCTTCTGGTTGATCTCCACTGTCTCCTTGCCGTAGACCTTGGACTTGCTCAGAAGAGGTTTGAACAGGAACAAAAAGGCACAGCCGACTGCCAAAACCACCAGCGTCAGAGGCAGGCTCATCCACAGCGCGATGGCCAACTGCATCAGCGCCGTAACGACCGAGGCGATAAGCCCTATGGTCCACTGGAGGCAAAACCGCGCCTGCCGGCACTGGGCGGTAAAGAGGTTAATAAGGTTGGCATAGGAACGGGTGGACAGGG